>CAYJBL010000005.1:6810-20775 GCA_964368115.1 uncultured Bacteroidales bacterium | reverse complement strand
TTCATTTGCAGTATTGTTGTGTTGTGTTGTTTTTTTAAATGTCCAATTTCATCAATTAATTTGAACCGATGTTCGAGCATGTCAATTAGTTGATGATCAATTGTGTCAATCTTTTCTCGAAGATCGTTGAGTGTGTTTTGGTAAGAACTATCAGTAGTAAGCCTGTTTCTAAAAACTAGTTTATCAAGCATTATTTTTAGTTCTTGTGGGGTAATTTGTTGGTTTTTATCACTAAGTGCGGTTTCTGGTAGATAGTGTGATTCTAGCATTAATCCACACATATTTAAATCGATAGATTTTTGTGCAATTTCTTGGATATATTCTTTATTACCAGCGATGTGGCTAGGGTCACAAATAATATCAATATCAGGCAGTCGGCGAGATAGTTCGATAGGGATTTCCCACCTAGGGATATTGCGAAGGTGTGTTTTTTCGTAAGGATAAAAACCACGATGAATTGCATATAAATCTTTAATACCTATATTTTTTAATCGTTCGATAGCTCCTGTCCAGAGTTCAATATCTGGGTGAATAGGATTTTTTACCATTACAGTAAAATTGCTTCCCTTGATACAATCAGCTATTTCTTGAACCGAAAATGGATTTGCAACTGTACGAGCACCTATCCAAAACGAAGAAATACCGTTTTTTTCTAATAGTTCTATGTGCTTCGGATTTCCAACCTCAACAATAACTTTTAGATCGAGTTCTGTCTGTATTTTTTTTAGCCATGAAATACCATTGTCGCCAATTCCTTCAAAATTTCCAGGTCGTGTACGTGGTTTCCAAAGTCCAGCTCTGAAAAAATGAGGATTAACACAAGTTTTTAATTGTAAGGCTGTTTGGTAAACTTGATCCTCAGATTCAACGCTACATGGTCCTGTTATTATTTTGAATTTGTCGTTCATAAGATATTTTCGCGTGCGAAGATAAGTGATAAAAGTAAATAATCAAAAAAGCACAAGGTTTATACTTGTGCTTTTAGCTTATTATATCAATATTGAGATAAAATTAGTTTGTGAATTTATGCTCAGAACTATGAACCACATAATGCTCTATGTCTGTTACAGATACTTCTCCTTCAATAATATTTCCGTATAATCCTTCGTAAAAAGATGTTGGAGCGGATAACACCAATGTTTCTTTTGTTATTGTAAAATTAGCTCCTTTTTCCATTGGACTGCTTGGTAAAGATTCTCCTTTATCTTTGGCAATAAATAATGACATATCTGCAACTCCATTTGGATGCATAATTGCTGTGATATATCCACCATGATTATTATCTGTTTTGTAGAAACTGCCCTTTGAGGTATTGTAAAAATTGACTTTTGCAGTAACATAGTCATCTTTACTTGCAGCATTTAAAGTCTCGATTTGTTTGTTAAATTCAGTTACAACAGGACCAGTAATTGTGAAAATAAGATTTTTGTCGTCTTGACTTATAACAACTTTATCTGTTGCAAGCTCATTTTTTGTTTCTGCTTTAGGACTGTCTTTTTCTGTAGTTTCGTTTTTAGTACTGCCTCCACATGATACAAGGGAGAACATCGCAATTGTCGATAATAAAAATGTTAAATTTTTTCTCATAACGTTAAATTTATTAGTTTAATTAAGGTACGAAGATAAAATAAATATTCTAAATCGCCAAAATACTGTGATTTAAAACCTAATTTAATATCTTTGTCCAAATTTTTTGGAATGAAAATAGAGTACGATTATATTGTAATAGGTAGCGGAATTGCAGGATTGTTTTACGCTGCAAAGGCTAGTAAGCATGGAAAAGTTGCAATATTGGCTAAGACTGAACTTGATGATACAACAACGGTAAAGGCACAAGGAGGTATTGCTACAGTAATGTACAATAACGATTCGTACGACAAACATATTCAAGATACAATATCTGCTGGATGTAGTTTAAATGATCCAGAAATTGTAGAAATGGTAGTAAAAAATGCACCCGAACGAATTAGAGATTTGATTGATATAGGAACAAATTTTGATAAAAACAGAGAGGGAGAATTTGATTTACATAAAGAAGGTGGGCATAGCGAAAATAGAGTTTTACACTATAAAGATAAGACAGGCGAAGAGATACAGCGAGCTTTGATAAACGAAGTAAAGCGTAATCCAAACATTAGTATTTTTGAGAATCACTTTGCAATTGAAATTATTACACAACATCATTTAGGAGAAGAGATAACACGCTCTAGTCAGGATATTGAATGTTATGGAGCGTATGTTCTTGATATAGAAAAAAATATTATTTCCACTTTAGTCGCGCCAGTTGTTTTAATTGCAACAGGTGGCTGCGGAAATGTGTATCAAAATACAACTAATCCTGTGCGAATAACAGGCGATGGAGTTGCAATGGTGTATCGTGCAAAGGGAGTAGTAGAGAATATGGAATTTGTTCAATTTCATCCAACCGCTTTATATTTGCCAGACGAAAAACCATCGTTTTTGATAACAGAAGCATTAAGAGGAGCAGGGGCAATTTTGAGAAATCATAATGGAGAGGATTTTTGCTTAAAATTTGATAAACGAGGATCATTAGCACCGCGAGACGTTGTTGCTAGGGCAATAGACAGCGAAATGAAATTAAGTGGTAAGGATTATGTATTTTTGGATGCAACAAAATTAGATAAAGATATGTTGCTGACTAATTTCCCTACAATTTATGAAAAATGTTTGGAGCAAGGCTTGGATCTGAAAAAAGACTTAATTCCAGTAACACCAACCGCTCATTACATGTGTGGAGGAATAAAAACAGATAAAGATGGAAGGTCTTCGATAAAAAATTTATTTGCTGTTGGAGAAGCGGCATCTACTGGCTTGCATGGAGCAAATCGTTTAGCTTCAAATTCGTTGTTAGAAGCGGTAGTTTTTGCTCACAATGCTGCCGAAGCAACAAAGCAACGTCCAGTTATTAGTAGGGATATTATTAATCGTATTCCAAACTGGAATGATGAGGGAACTGTTAAAAATGAAGAGCTAGTTTTGGTCTCTCACTCGATTAGAGAAGTGCAACAAATTACGAGTAATTATGTTGGAATAGTTAGGAGCGATTTAAGGTTAAAAAGAGCTTTTGATAGACTAGGAATTATTTATCGCGAGACAGAAGATTTATATAAAGCATCGAAGCTAACTGTAAGTATTTGCGAATTAAGAAATATTATAAATATTGCCTATTTAATAATAAAAATGGCAAAAGAAAGAAGGCAATCAATAGGCCTACATTACAACATGGATTTAATAAATCCAGAATAAATTGATTATAGCAAACCTAATTCTAATTTAGCTTCATCGCTTAGCATATCTTTCGACCATGGAGGATCAAAAGTGATATTTAAATTTACTGTTTTTACGTTTGGAACAGCAGAAATAGCTCCTTTGATATCAGCAACTAGAATATCAACCATTGGACAGTTTGGTGCAGTTAGTGTCATCGTGATTTTCACATCATGATTTTCGTCGACATTTACATCGTAAATTAAACCTAAGTCGTAAACATTTACTGGTATTTCTGGGTCATAAACAGTTCGTAATGCAATTACAATATCTTGTTCTATTCTTGTTATATCGTCCATAGTTTTATTTATTTAGGCTTTTGTATGCCATGGCATATAGTTTTAGTTGTTTTATCATCGACATAAGGCCGTTTGATCTTGTTGGCGACAAATGCTGTGTCAAACCAATTTTCTCTATAAAGTAAAGTTCGGTTTCTAAAATATCGTCTGGCGTATGATTTGAGAGAACTCGAATAAGAAGAGAAGCTATGCCTTTAGTGATTATTGCGTCGCTGTCTGCTTCAAAAACAATTTTTCCATCGATATATTCTGCATGAAACCATACTTTCGATTGGCAACCCTCAATAAGATTTTCATCTACTCTATGTGTCTCGTTAAATTCTTGTAGGTCGTTGCCTAAATCAATCAAATATTGATATTTATCCATCCAGTCATCAAAAATCTGAAACTCTTGGATTATTTCATTTTGAATGTCATTAATTGTCATAATAAATCAAAATATTAAAAAAAGGCTCAAAATATATTAAGAGCCTTTTAAAAGAAATTCTAAAAACTATATAAGAATAATTCTAGAATTTCTTCATTTAGTTAAAACATGTTATCAAGTTTTTCTGTAAGGGCAGATTTTGAAACTGCGCCAACAACTTTTTCTACAACTTCACCATTTTTTATGAAAAGTACTGTAGGGATATTTCTAATTCCATATTTCATCGCAATTTCGTTGCTACTGTCTACATCAACTTTTCCAATAACTGCTCTGTCGCCATATTCGTTGTGCATTTCGTCAATATGTGGAGCGATCATTTTACATGGTCCACACCAAACTGCCCAAAAATCAAGAACTACTGGCTTGTCTGTTCCCATTACTAGTTCTTCAAAGTTTCCTTCTGTAATTTCTAATGCCATAATATTATAATTTTTAAATTTAGGGTAAATATAATATTTTATTTTTAACTCGAATCGTTCATTTGATTAAAGTTTTTCATAAATATTACACTAATTAATTCACAATGTATTTTAGCAAACGTATTCAAATGAGAATATAGTATAATGTAAAGCTTGATAATAATGATAGTATCTTTATGATAAAATAGATTTAAATTTCTGTTGGGATAATAATTTGATTGACAATTGTTTTTGTTGAGAATTAAGTGTTTTTATATTTACATTAACAATATGAATGAACAAAAAACAAGAATTTAAAATTAATTTTTAGAAAATCGCTTTACATTTGCAAAAAAAATGAAATAATATTATGGGTTTACATTGTGGAATAATAGGAATTGCAAATTGCGGAAAAACAACACTTTTTAATTGTATGGCAAATACAAAAGCCGAAACAACAAGTTTTGCATTTGCAAGTAATAAATCAAATATTGGAGTAATTAATGTTCCAGATTCACGAATGAGTGAATTAGAAAGATTGCAACCAACCGAGAAGTTAGTTGCTGCAACCATAGATATAGTAGATATTCCGGGTTTAACAAAAGGATCGAGTACAGGCGAAGGAGTAGGAAACCAGTTTCTTGCTGATATTAGAAATGCTGATGCTTTGATTCATGTTGTTAGATGTTTTGATGATGATAATTTACCTCATATCGAAGGCTCAATAAATCCAGTTAGGGATATAGAAACTATTGAATTAGAGTTGCAAATAAAAGATTTAGAGTCTGTAGAAAAAAAGATTTTAAGAATGCAAAAACTTGTAAAAACAGGCGATAAAGAAGCAAAAGCAAATATTGAAATTCTGAATGTTTACAAAGAGCATCTTGAGAATATGCAAAATGCGAGAACTGCGCCAGTATCGGAGGATGATAAAAAAGTGGTTGCAGACCTATCTTTGCTTAGTATGAAGCCAGTTATGTTTGTTTGTAATATTGATGAAGCATCCTTATCGCAACCAAATAAATATGTTGAAGCAGTAAAAAATGCAATTACCGAAGAAGGAGTAAAGGTAATTTGTGTTGCAGCAGCTATTGAAGCAGATATCGCAGAATTGGATACAATTGAAGAAAAAAGCGAATTTTTGCAAGATTACGGACTAAACGAACCTAGTGTAAATATAATAATTAGAGAAGCATACGATTTATTAAATTTACATTCGTTTTTTACAGTAGGACCAAAGGAAATAAAAGCTTGGACAATCAAAAAGGGTATGACAGCTCCAGAGGCGGCAGGTGCAATTCATAGTGATTTACAACGTGGTTTTATCAGAGCCGAAGTAATGAAATACACAGATTTTGTTGAGTATGGTTCAGAAAATGCACTTAAAAATGCAGGTAAATTCCATGTCGAAGGAAAAACATACGTAGTAGGAGACGGCGATATTTTGCACATTAGATTTAACGTATAACAAACAATAACATGGCAACTCAAGTATCAACACCCAAGGGAACGCGCGATTTTGGACCAAACGAAATGGCAAAACGAAACTATATCTTTAGGCAAATAAAATCTGTATTTGATAGTTATGGTTATTCTCAGATAGAAACCCCAGCAATGGAGAATTTATCTACACTAATGGGTAAATATGGCGAAGAAGGTGATAAATTGTTGTTTAAGATTTTAAATTCGGGCAATTATCTGAAGAAGACTCGTAGCGACGATTTTAATCCTGACGAATTAGCTAAGTTGACATCTAAAATCTCGGAGAAAGGTTTAAGATATGATTTAACCGTTCCGTTTGCGCGCTTTGTTGTGCAACACCGCAACGATATAACTTTTCCATTTAAACGCTACCAAATTCAACCTGTGTGGCGCGCCGATAATCCACAAAAAGGGAGATATCGCGAGTTTTTTCAGTGCGATGTAGATGTTGTTGGTTCTAAATCTTTGCTTAACGAATTTGAACTCATTCAGATTGTAGACGATGTATTTAATTTACTGCAACTTAATGTTGTAATTAAAATAAATAATCGCAAAATCCTTGAAGGAATTGCTGAAGCAATTGGAGCAAAAGACAAGTTTATGGATATTACAATTGCAATCGATAAAATTGATAAGATTGGGATTGATGAGGTGATGAACGAGCTAAGAACAAAGTCTTTATCAGAAGAATCTATAGATAAACTAAAGCCTGTACTTGAACTAAAATCAGATACAGACGGAAGTATTAATTTTCTTGAAACTATGCTTGCAGATAGCGAAATTGGCAAATTAGGAATCGAGGAAATAAAGAAAATATTTACGTATATTAAAAAATTTGAGTTGGGTACAGAAATAGAACTCGATTTAAGTTTGGCAAGAGGATTGAATTATTATACAGGAGCAATTATCGAAGTTAAAAGCAAAGATGTCGAGATAGGAAGTATTTGTGGAGGAGGAAGATACGATAATTTAACCGAAGTTTTTGGAATGAAAGATGTTTCGGGTGTTGGAATTTCGTTTGGTGCAGATAGAATTTATGATGTAATGTTGCATTTAGATAAATTTCCGCAAGAAATAAATATTTCTACCGATGTTCTGTTTGTTAATTTTGGTGAGCAAGAAGAGCTTAAATGTATTGAATTAGCAAAAAATCTAAGAAAAAATAATTTAAAATCCGAGGTATATCCACAAAAAGCAAAGCTCGACAAGCAATTTAAATATGCTGATAATAAAAATATTCCATTTGTTGTAATCATTGGCGAACAAGAATTAGTAAATGGAAATTGTAAATTAAAAAATATGAAAACTGGCGAGCAATTAGAATTGCCGTGGGATGAAATTGCAAGTCAAATAATAGATTGATATATTTTTCCATTGCAATGACGTAAAAAAACGTGCCGTCATTGCGAGGAGCGCAGCGGCGCGGCAATCTCTAAAGCATTCACCTCTTTAGCCGCATCAGCGTATTGGTGTTAAGAAATTTGCTAAGTGCAGCGATTAAACGAAAAAGCTGTTTGAGCAAAGCGAGTTCTTTTTCGTCACACGTGCCGTCATTGCGAGGAGCACAGCGACGTGGCAATCTCTAAGGCACGTTCTACCCAAGTATTAAAGTAAAAGAACAGATCGCCACACTTCGTTCGCGATGACGATTCTCACACGTGCCTGTCTGGCATGAAGACGAAACAAATATTATTTTATTGTAAAATATGTATTGCTTCGCATTAGCTTCTAAATAGGCACGGATAAATATTCGCGCCAACGGCGAGATTGAGAGATTGCTTCGTCGCGTTGCTTCTCGCAATGACGTAAAAAGAACAGATCGCCACACTTCGTTCGCGATGACGATTCTCACACGTGCCTGTCATTGCAACGTGGCAATCTCCAAAGCATGCACAATACAAAATAATCAACTCGAATGCGTAGCATTCACCTCTCTAGCCGCATCAGCGGTTTGGCGTTAAGAAATTTGCTAAGAGCAGCGATTAAGCGAAAAAGCTGTTTGAGCAAAGCGAGTTCTTTTTCGTCAGCGGAACGAAGTAAATTTTAGCCAAATACGGTTCAGCGGCAAACGTTTTTGCATACTTTTTTTGTTCTAAAAAAGTATGTGCCTGTCTGGCATGAAGACAAAACGGATATTTTTTATTGCAAAATATGTATTGCTTCGCATTAGCTTCTAAATAGGCACGGACAAATATTCGCGCCAACGGCGAGATTGAGAGATTGCTTCGTCGCGTTGCTTCTCGCAATGACGTAAAAGAACAGATCGCCACACTTCGTTCGCGATGACGATTCTCACACGTGCCTGAGTCAAAAAAAATTAAGCAGTTTTTTGTTTGGATATTTTTTATATCTTTGAGGTGTAAAGTTATTAGTAGCCAGTTTATAGCCGCTAGAGTATGTTAACTAAATAGTATTGCCTATGGAGATATAAAAAAGAAATTTATTTGAATTAAAAAAAACGGTGCGCAAAGATATTTGCGGCACTTCAACATAAAAAGCGTTAGCTTTAATTCTTGTAATTGAAACTTCGACAATTTCAAAAGCGATCAAGAGTAAAGTGAGAACGTTCACGGCAGCCCGTGGGCTTTACTCTGTTTATTTGATCGCAAAGGTAGTCGAAGACCTCAATTACAAATAAAAAAAGGTATTGTCCCACGTTTTTTATGTATAAAAACCAAGGAAAATAAACTCTGTAAGGGCATCAGAAAAAAACACTTTTATGAAAAGAACAATTTTAACAGCAGCGGTTCTATCGCTGACAATTTTAACAATAAATGCACAGTTTATCTTGCCTATAGACACATTACTGGCATGTCACTTTAAAGCATATTATTTAGAACAGAAAATAGACGAAAAGTATGGAGACAGGGCAAAGTGGACTATTCGCAGAAATTTGTCACCTCAAGACATAGATATGCAGCTTTATGAAGCTATGACAGGACTCGACAGCTACGGTCTAGAAATAGGGCATTTAGAAGTGATAGATTTAGGAGTAAAGCACTCATTAACGGTTTATGTTAGCCCTTATTATGACGCTCACATTATCTTAGCATCTTCAAGCGCAGAGTCGGACCCATTGAAGGATGAAGCAAGATGGGACACAGCTGTAATAGCAGGGAGAAATAATGTACAGCACTTGACTGAGTGTGAGTCAGACGTCTGGAGCATTGATGGGGATTATCGCTGCATGGAAGGTCAAGCCCCATGGACAACGATAAAGGGCTATAAAGGTCCAGAGCTGAAGCTTCTCTTTAAGAGAAGTGTTGGAGAAACTACCCTATCCTTCTCTATTCTCGACAGAGAATTCTCAAAATTAAACAAATAACTGAACTAACATAATTTATGAAACGAACAATTTTAACATCAAACGCACAGTGGATTTTACCTTTAGACACTCTAGTCAAGGTGCACAATGTGAAAAAGATTCTAAAAGCTGGAATAGAGAACGAAAATCAAAGAGAACGCCTAGAAAATGTAGTATGTGTACATTTCTAGAAAACTTTTTATTAATCAATTAATTTATAATTTTATGGCATCAAAATTTCAAGAAACAGAGAGGCTAAAACAAGTTAGCCTAATTGACAGTTCTAAACTGTTTGACAATTCAAGGGGAGGAGGTTCTTTTATGGGTAAACCACGTGAATTTGTTCTAAAAGAAGCAAAAAACAATCTATTCTCTCCGATAAGAGAAGATGTTGTTTCGTACTTTGAGGAAAATAAGATCTCTTGGTGGGGTGGAAAAGCTCCTTCGGGTCATCTTTTATCGTCACAAATCTCATGTCTTAATCATTTATTCTATATACGTAAAGATAAGGATATTGTACTCTCTATTCTTAATAGTGTAAGAAATGAATTTAAGGAGGTTTTACCAATTCCTTGCGATGAAAATGGGATGTATATAGGTTTTGAAGTTATTAGTGGAGCAGATTATTTGAATGAGAAGCGATCTATAAGAGGCTCTAACTGTACTTCTATTGATGCGTTCATATATGCAAGACACCGTAGCGGTGAATTGTGGCTTATCCCAATAGAATGGAAATATACTGAATATTATGATAATCAAGATAAATCTACCGAAGATAGAAAAGGTGCCGAGAATAAAGGACTAAATGGGATAGGGAACGTGAGGCTAGCTCGTTACACTTCGTTAATAGATAAAAAAGAGCAAACGCAGCTGAAGAAGTTGTCGGAATATAAAGGCTCGATATATTATCAAGAACCATTCTATCAGCTAATGCGTCAGACACTTTGGGCGGAAGAGGTTGTTGCTCACAAGGGGAGTGCAAACGAACCATTAAAGGCAGATAACTATTTCCATATACACGTTATCCCTAACAAGAACACTGATTTGCTTGATAAGAAGTACAGAGTTTCAGGAAAAGGTATGGAGGAAAGCTGGCGTAGTTGTTTGAATGACCAAAGCAAATATACAATTGTTGATCCTGTTAGTTTCTTAGAACCAATTTCGAATAAATATAGCGAATTTTGGAAATATTTGAATGCTAGATATTGGTAAACACTTATGTGTTACTGAAATGACAAGAGGTTAGCTTGAATGTTTTGATTTATGCTAGCCTCTTTTTTCTACGTGTCCCTAAGTCAATAAATTTGACATTGCATAGAGCGGAACAACTTGGATATTATTGTAGTAAGAGAATGGCTCAAGGCTTGTGCGTATTCCGTAGGTGCATTTTTTTTGTTCTATGAATTTGTGCATACTTTGCATAGAGCCAGAGACGCTTGCTTTTACTTCAATTGGGACTATATCTCCATGTAAGGTAACGACATAGTCGATCTCAGCTTGTGAATTGCGCTCCATTCGCTGCCAATAGTATAATTCTGATTTTTTCGTACACGTGGAATATTTTACTATTTCGAGACCTGCGAAATTTTCAGACAAGCCACCTTTATTTACAAAATTTACTTCATCTGATATAATTATATCTTCAGCCTTTAACCCTAAAAGGGTTTGCATAAGCCCTACGTCCATGAATATGTACTTTTGATATTTTGGATTAATTTCTGCGCCGAGTGGTATTCCGTTTGCGGCAGTATGAATGACAGGGTATATTAATCCTGCTAAGGAAAGTAATGATAGGGCTTCTTTAATTGCTTCGGATTTTATTTCGCTATTGACCTGCGAATAAACAAATTTATTGCCAGTTTGGAGAGCAACTGATTTTAGTACTTGAGAGATGAGCAGCGGAGATATTCTAGTCTTATATTTTCTGAAATCATCTTGATAGGTATCTAAAATGTCGTTGTGAACAGTTTTACACTCGTTATAGTTGGCAGTTTCTACCCACATTGCTACAGCCTCTGGCATGCCACCCACTAAATAGAATGAGCGTAATTGAGAAATCATTTCATCGTGGAGAGGTTTTGGAAGAGGATTTTTTGGATTAGCATTTTCACGTTTGTATTCAACTTGCATGTCAAGTTTTTGGGCACTAAGAAATTCATCAAACGAAAAAGGATGCATATATAAAGACCTTATGCGACCAACACCAAAAGACGGTAGCTCGTGGAGTGCAAATTCAAGAAGAGAGCCTGCTGCTATAACGTGTAAGTCTGGATAATCCTCGTAGAAATAGCGGAGTGCGGAGATTACTCTTTGTGATTCTTGTATTTCGTCTATAAACAATAAGGTTTCTCCTTCAATGATTTGCGTATTGGTAATGGCAGCAATTTGGCTACATATTTTTTTTATATCTATATTCTCAGTAAATAAATCTCTAATGTTTGCTTGCTTTTCTATGTTTATTTCTATAAAATATTTAAAGCTTTTCCCTAGATTACGTATCGCTGAGGATTTTCCTACCTGCCTAGCTCCTCTTATAAGCAATGGTTTTCTATTTATAGAAAGTTTCCATTCCTCTAAACTTTTATCAATATGACGTTTGAAATATGTTTTCATACACAACAGATGGGGTTAAAATAATATTGATACAAAGGTAATATTTTATTTGAAAATGAAAACAATAATGGTTTTGTTCTTTTGTGCGTACTATATACGTAAAAATAAGATGATTACCTATAAAATTAGATAAAATCCAAACCAAAATCAGGAGCAAAGTCGGCAAAATCCAAACCAAAATCAGGAGCAAAGTCGGTAAAATCCAAACCGAAATATATTGAAGAATGAAAAAAGAAAGAGTAAAAACTTTCTCCAGCAATAATAAAAATTGCATAATCTATATTGAGGAATTTCTCAACACGAATGTTATTTTATGGTTGGAATGTGGATTCCTTCGCATTAGCTTCTTAATAGACACGGACAAATATCTGCGCCAACGGCGAAATTGAGAGATTGCTTCGTCGCGCTGCTTCTCGCAATGACGTAAAAGAAACAGATCGCCACACTTCATTCGCGATGACGGTTCTCGCACGTGCCTGCCTGGCATAAAGGCAAAACGAATGTTTTTCTATGGTTGCTCCTGCGATAAACTTTATCTTCTAACTTTTTGTCTTGATACAAAAAGTTACAAAAAAATCAAGCCTGAATGATTTTCTTAACGCTCAAAAACAAGTCGATAGCTGGGACTTAGAAACTCGCTTCGCTCAAACAGTCTAAGTCCTTTAACGCTCTCTTTGTTATTTTTGATCTAAAAATCATGAGGGCGAGAAAAGCTCCGATAGAAGATTGTAAGTAAATTGCTTCGCAAGGACGATCCTGATTAGGATTCTCACACGTGCCAGTCATTGCAACGTGGCAATCTCTGGAGGTATGCACAATACAAAATAATCAACTCGAATGCGTAGCATTCACCTCTCTAGCCGCATCAGCGGTTTGGCGTTAAGAAATTTGCTAAGAGCAGCGATTAAGCGAAAAAGCTGTTTGAGCAAAGCGAGTTCTTTTTCGTCAGCGGAACGAAGTAAATTTTAGACAAATACGATTCAGCGGCAAACGTTTTCGCATACTTTTTTAGTTAAACCTTTAGCTCAACGACACCATTGGAAATAATTAGATTGGAGTTAAAAAGTATGTGCCTGTCTGGCATGAAGACGAAACAAATATTATTATACCGTAAAAATATGTATTGCTTCGCATTAGCTTCTAAATAGGCACGGATAAATATCTGCACCAACGGCGAAAATGAGAGATTGCTTCGTCGCGTTGCTTCTCGCAATGACGTAAAAGAACAGTTCGCCACACTTCGCTCGCGATGACGGTTCTGTTGGAATGTATTACTTCGCATCCGCTCGTAAAGATGAACTATGTTCATGATGACTGTTTAGTCGGCGCGTCTAAGTTAAAATTCACCAAAAAAAAGAACGCCCCTAAGAGCGTTCAACATCTGTTTTATTTAAAAAAATTATGAAAACAATTACTAAAAAACAGTTTGTTCATTAAGTTCTATTGTTGTTTCGTATGTTTTTCCGTTTTCAAGAACTAGAATACCTACACCTCTTTTAGTTGGGCTATAGTTTGATGTTTTTGTTACTTCAACTTTGTAAATAGATTCGTATTTAAAATCGTATTCAATTTTTCCGTCTGTACTTGTATATTGAGTATCTGCAACAAGTTTCATTCCATCTTGAAGATAAATAGCTGTTTGTAAGCTATCTGCATTTACTGCTTTTACTATTACCATTGCTCCTGAAACTGGTTTATCGCTCTCATCAACAATATTTACCACAGCTCTTGGTGGATCTTCTTGTCTACAGCTACTACTAAAAATTACAATACCCGCAAGTAAGATAATGTTGAATGATATAATAATACTTTTTCTCATGTTATGTTTATTTGTATTTTAGACCTACAATATTAGTAATATATTTTCACTATGTGAAACTTTTATGCGAACAAAAATAAAAAAAAGATTGTTCGTAAAATAAAATTTACGAACTTATTTTTTGTTTAGCACTACCTAAGCGAAATTTGCTAATTTTGTAATCATATTTAGAAGATACAAAAACCAGCAAATAAAAAATGAATAGAATACTACTTAGTGTGGCAGCTATCTGCTTAATGTTTAGTGCAAATGCTCAGACACCAATAAAAATAATGTCGTACAATTTACTTAATTTTGGCAATTACACATCGTATTGCACAAGTATAAATAATCCG
>CAYJBL010000005.1:3523-6800 GCA_964368115.1 uncultured Bacteroidales bacterium | reverse complement strand
CAGAATACTTAAAACTCATTGTCGATAATCAGAAGCCAGATATTCTTGCCGTGTGTGAACTTAGTAGTAATATAACTATCACTAATTACATTCTTCAAAATTCGTTAAATACAGACGGAGAAACAAAATGGTTATCGGCTGTTCCTACAAATTTTTCGGGTGGCTATACAATAAATGGGCTTTTTTACGATAAAAATAAATTTGAAATTGTTGCTCAGCCGACATTAGAAAATGATTATCGCGATATAAATATATATAAACTAAGATGTAAAAATACGTCGGAAGAAACTTTTATTCACGTTGTTGCAATGCATTTGAAAGCAGGGAGTAGCAATTTTGATGAAACCGAACGTGCAAATATGATTCAAATATTAATTGACTATTTAACTGAACAAGGACATAACGATAATTTTATTCTTACTGGCGACTTTAATGTGTATTCTAGCTATGAGGAAGCTTTCCAAATGTTGATAAATCCAGCAAATATTTCTTTAAGTTTTTATGATCCTGTAAACCAACTTGGCGATTGGAGTGGAAACTGTAGTTATAGCGATGTTCATACACAATCTACTCATGATCAGTATTATGATAATGATTGTTTTATTGGCGGTGGTCTTGACGATAGATTTGATTTTATTCTTATTAGTCAATCAATTAAAGATGGTACTCAGAATGTTAAATATGTAGAAAATTCGTATGCCGCAGTCGGGCAAGATGGCAATAGATGTAATTCGTCGATAGAGTGGCCACAAAATAATACTTTGCCAAGTAATGTTGTCGATGCACTTTTTAATATGAGCGACCATTTACCTGTAGTGGCAGAGTTTATGATTGAAAGTAGTAATAGTATCGCTAATATCTCGTCAAGCGAATTTTATGTAAATATTGTTAATCCAGTAGGAACTGAACTTGCATATCAAATTAAAACAAATAAGCCAAGAAATTTAAAAGTTGAAATATATTCCATAGTTGGGCAAGCTATACATACAACTAGTATAAACGCCGAAAATAATAGCGTGTTTCGACAAAATATAGAAAATTTACCTATTGGCACTTATGTCGTAAAATTTTGGGATACAGAAATATCACAATCATATAGAATTGTAAAGCAGTAGAGAAATGAAAAAGGATTTTCAGGCTTTGATTAAGAAGCTAAAAAAGTTAAACTCTAAAAAACTTGATGAACTTTTTCATGATTTACATGATAGCGGTTTTGATAAGATAAATTGTCTTGATTGTGCAAATTGTTGTAAAAATTTAGGCCCAAGAATCACAAATGTAGATATAGAGCGTTTGGCGGCAGCATTAAAAATAAAATCTTCGGTTTTTGTAGAAAAGTATTTGCATATTGATGAGGATAAAGATTATGTTTTTAAATCTATGCCATGTCCGTTTTTAGACGATGAAAATTATTGTTTGGTGTACAAATCACGACCAAAAGCGTGTCGAGAGTATCCTCATACCGACCGAAAAAATATTGCTGGGATATTAAATTTATGCGTGAAAAATATTGATACTTGTCCAATTGTCGAAAATATATTTTTGGAACTGGAGAGAAAAATGCTTTAGATGTTTATTCGTTTTTTGCTGTTATTCTAAGAATATAATCTTTAATTTTTTCGGCTTGCGCTTTTCCAATGTTGGTAAAAACAACCTTTTCTTTTAGTTTGGGAAATCCATAGTCATCAATAAACTTACCAATAGACATATTTAAAAACATTGAAGGCAAGGAATTAACATCGCTCATATCGAGCTTGATTTGTATTTCGGTCTCAATTACAGAAATAAGATTATTGTATAACGCTTCGCCTGCTTCAGGGTAGTTTCTGTTCTTTAGAATATCTTTAATAAATATAATATACATAAATGTGAAATTTAGAATTTTAGTTTTCGCTACAATATTAGTAATTACATATACAAAACAAAAGCGAGACTTGCGCCCCGCTTTAAATGTTTTCACAACGGAATAATCCTTATTGTGAATTGCTTCTTAATATCTTTGAGAGGCAAATGAGACAATAATTTAGGTTATCATAAAATGGTCTTTTAAAATATTTTTTATACCTTTGGATTTCATTTAACAACAAAAGCATAAAAGTTTAGGAATAAATAGTATTGGATGAAAATTAGAAAGTAGGGAAAATTGGATAATAATTAAATAAAAAAATCCCACGGAGTACGCAGGATTAAGACATCTTCGGCTTATAGCCTTATTGTGAAAAGTCTTTCACTTTAGTATCTTGAATTACAAAAATAGAATAAAATATAGTATATACAAAATAAATTACCGATAAATATGGAAAAGATAGCAGGAATTGATTTAGGAACTAATTCAGCAGGAATATCTGTTCGTAATACAGACAAAGGCAAAAGTTTAAAAGAACAGTTAGAGTTTTTTACCTCTGCAATATTTAAGTCAGGAGTTGGAAGTGGAAAATCAGGCGAGTATTCTTATGCTGCCGAGCGAACCCAAAAACGTTCTCCGCGTCGATTATATCAAGCTCGTAAATACAGAATATGGGCAACACTGCGAACTTTAATAAAGCATGGATATTGCCCATTATCTGAAGAGGATTTAGATAAATGGAGTAAATATGATAAAGATAAAGGATTAAGACGACAATATCCAACAGATGCAATTGCTTTTGAACAGTGGGTAAGATTAGATTTTGATGGTGATGGAGTAGCAGATTATTCAAGTCCTTATCAGTTACGTGCTGAATTAATGGAATATAACTTTGATTTCACACAAGAAACAGACCGTTTTAAATTAGGACGTGCATTATATCATATAGCACAACGCAGAGGTTTTAAGAGTAGTAAAGGAGAAACACTAAAAGAGCAAGAAAAAGCGGAAACAATATCTAATGAAGAAGTGAATGTTGCTAACGAACTAAAAAAATCTGAACTTAAAAAATCAAGTACATTAGTAAGTTACATTGCTGAAAATAACCTTACAACAGTAGGACAAGCTTTTGCTTTATTAGAAAAAAATGGAATTCGAATTAGGAATAGTCAATATCAAGCTGTTCGCACACAGTATAAAGATGAGGTTGAAGAAATATTTAAGTTTCAAGGGCTGAATTTAGATGAGGATTTTTGTAAAAGTATTTTGAGTGAAAAGAAAAATCAAGGTACTATTTTTTATAAAAGACCTCTTCGCTCACAAAAGGGCTTGATTGGCAAATGTACATTAGAACCAAACAAAGCAAGATGCCCAATTTCTCATCCTGAATTTGAAAAATTTCGAGCTTGGACTCTCATTAATAATATTAAG
>CAYJBL010000005.1:0-3513 GCA_964368115.1 uncultured Bacteroidales bacterium | reverse complement strand
TATGGTGAGGGATTAAATAGTACATTGACAGTAGAACAGAAGGCTAAACTATACAATGATAGATTTTTACTTACACGTGCTAATTTTAAATTTGAAGATGTTCGTAAATGGATTGAAAAAGAAATTGGAACTCCTTTAAGCTATCGTCATAAAACTATTAATTATAAAGATAATACAAATGTATCGGGGTGTCCTATTACAGGAAGACTAAAATCTTTACTAGGTGATAACTGGGAAGAATGGAAAGAATTTTCAAGTAAAGAACGTGTTAATGGAAAAACAGGTGAAATACATACAGTAAGTTACGATGTTAATGATATATGGCATATTTGCTTTTCATTTGATGAAGCGGAAAATTTAGAAGAATTTGCAAAAAGCAATCTTAATTTTGATAGCGAAGAAATAAAAAGACTAGTGCTTATTTGGGGTGCAATTCAGCAAGGATATGGAATGTTAAGCCTAAAAGCAATTAAAAATATTAATCGATTTTTGCAAAAAGGTTTGATTTATTCAGATGCTGTTCTATTGGCAAAGTTACCAGAAATATTTGGTGAGAAATGGGATGAAAATGAAGAAGCTATTGTTGCTGAAATAAACAATGTCATAGCAATGAACAGACAAGAAAAACAGACTGCTAGTATTGTTAATGCTTTGATAGCAAATTATAAATCACTTGATGAATCAGAACGATTTGCTTTTAAAGATTACGAATATAAATTAGACGATAGCGATTGCAATGATATTAAAAGAGTGATAATTGAAGTTGTAGGTGATAAAACTTGGGCGAAAAAAACAGAAGCTGAACAAAATTTGATATTTACAAATGTATCAAATTTATATCAAGAGTTTTTTGCATCGGAAAAACGTGATTATTTCCGTTTACCTAAATTATCAGAGGCATTGGGTAGATATCTACATAGTAAATATGAATTTGTAAACGAAAAAGATTTCAGAAAAATATATCATCCTTCAATGATAGAAGTTTACGCACCTGCCAGAGAGCAAAGAATTGAAGATGGTCGTTATCTTAAATTACTTGGAAGTCCTGTAATTGGAGCTTTGAAAAACCCAATGGCAATGCGTGTGTTACACATATTGCGTGGTCAAATCAATCCTTTAATAAAAAATGGAACAATTGACGAAAATACACGAATGGTTGTAGAAACTGCTCGCGAACTAAACGATGCAAATATGCGTTGGGCTATCGAAGCATACCAAAGAGAGCGAGAAAAAGAAAATAAAGAATTTGAAAAAGCAATAAAAGAATTTTTTCCCAATAGAGTTACTACTGACGATGATATAGATAAAGTGCGCTTATTAACAGAGCAATACGATATTTTAGAGCAAGGGATGCCAATTGTTGAAACAAAAGAGGATGTAAAGAAAAAGAAGAAAGTTGAAAAAGTTGATAGCTATAAAAAAGATATAACTAAATATCGTTTGTGGCTTGAACAAGGCTGTCGTTGTATTTATACTGGGAAACTAATAAATATAACAACTCTCTTTGATGATAACAAAGTTGATTTTGAGCATACAATCCCACGTAGTATTTCTTTTGATAACTCTCTTGCAAACCTTACTGTTTGCGACGCTTATTACAATCGTACAGTAAAGAAAAATCAGATTCCAACTCAGTTGCCCGATTACGAAAAAATAAAATTGCGCATACAACCTTGGGTTGATAAAGTAGAATCACTAAAAGATAATGTTGAATTTTGGAAAGGGCAGTCAAAGCGAGCGCAAGATAAGGACAGAAAAGACTATTGTATTCGACAACGTCATTTGTGGCAAATGGAATTAGACTATTGGAAAAACAAAGTAGATCGATTTACTATGACCGAGGTAAAAAGCGGTTTTCGAAATAGTCAATTAAACGATACGCGAATAATATCTAAGTATGCATACCACTATTTGAAAACTGTTTTCAACAAAGTTGAGGTTCAAAATGGTAGATATACATCAGATTTTAGAAAGATGTTAGGTGTGCAGAGTATCGATGAAAAGAAAAATCGCGATAAGCATTCGCATCATGCAATTGATGCGACCATGCTAACTTTGATTCCTGTTGCTGCACAGCGAGATAAAATGTTGGAACTATTCTATAAAAAAGAAGAAGAGAAAAGAGCAAATGGCGAAAGTAATAAATACAAAGAAATCAACGAAAAACTTCAAAAAGAAATACGTAAATGTAATTTAAAAGATGCACCAAATGTAGTTGATTTTATAGAGGAAAATATTTTGATTAATCATATTTCAAAAGACCAAACTCTCGCACCAGCAAAACGAAAAGCACGTAAGCGAGGCAAAGAAATATTTGTTAGAAATAAAAATGGAGATTTGGTAAACAAAATAATAACTGGCGATTGCATACGTGGACAGTTGCATGGCGAAACCTTTTATGGAGCAATAACGCAAGCTGTAACTGACGGGGATAACACTTTTTTGCGCAATGCTGATGGTAGCATAAAGACAGATGGAATAGTTCGCTATGTTGTTCGTAGGGATTTAAAACACAAAAAAAACGAACAAGACACAGGCTTTAAAAATTGGGATGAAATAGAAAAAATCATTGTGAATAAGCAGTTGGTTAAGATGATGAAAGAACAATTTGAAGATGAAAATATTTCATTTAAAGATGCTGTTGAAGAAGGTATTTGGATGCTTGATAAGTATGGAAATAAAGTTAATAAAATTAGACATGTTAGGTGCTATACTACTGTTAAGAATCCATTGAAGATAAAAACACAAACATATTTATCAACTAAGGAATATAAAAATTTCTATTATGCAGAGATGGGGGATTTATACGTAATGTGTAAGTATGAAAGTCAGGATAAGTCAATAAAAGAGTTTCGAATTTGGTCACTTTTTGATGTTAGCAAAAATAGAAAAATGAATATATCTGATATTCCAAATGAAATTAGTGATAAAAAAGATAAATGTAAATTGTATAAATCACTACAAATTAGAGTGGGTGATACGGTATTAATATATAAAGAACATTCTGATGAAATAAAAGAAATGGAAATATCCGATATTACAGATCGCCTATTTGTTGTTCGAGGTTTTGAAAACGATGGTAATCGTATAATTTTACGAAAACACATAAATGCTCAACAAGATAAATTATTAGGTAAAGGGGAGTCAATTAAGGACTTTTCTAAAATGCCAGAAAAAATACGTTGTGGCATAAATACATTAAATTTTTTATTGCAAGGGATTGATTTTGAAATTTCTTCAAATGGGGAAATAAATTTCTTATGATAAAAAAAACATTATACTTTAGCAACCCTGCCTATCTTTCGCTAAAAGATAGGCAGATGGTTATAAAACTTCCCGAAGTAGAAAAAAACGATACTGTACCCGAAAGCTTTAAACAACAACATACAATTACAAAGCCAATAGAAGATATTGGAATAGTGGTGTTAGATAATAAACGAATTACAATTACATCGGGATTGATTGAAGCATTGCTCGAAAACAATTGTGCTGTTATTACCTGCGATAGTAAAA
>CAYJBL010000004.1:17377-26137 GCA_964368115.1 uncultured Bacteroidales bacterium | reverse complement strand
CGTCATCATTACTTGCAAAATCATCATCATTAACTATCGCTAAAATATTTTCGTCAATTAGGGCAATTCCCTCCGGTTTATCGTGGCTGTAATTAGGAATCTCTTCTAAAATATCTATTAGCAGTTTTTTCTCTACAGCAATTATTTTTGCTTCGTGTAATTGATTTGTATCCAAATTCTCTACAACAAGATTAGAAATATCAGTGGCAGTGGAAATATTGATAGTATAAATTTTCTTAAAACCTTCCCCATTTGTTGGAAATTCTCCATCTCGTTCAAGGACGTACATAGTTGTATCATCTACCCAAAAAATTTCGCTAACCACATTTTTAGGATTTGATAATTGGTATAGAAACTCACGAGTAGCTCCTGTTATTAAATTAATTTCTAAAATTCGATTGTTTATCGATTTATTCTTAGTTGAAGCATCGGGCAAATATAAGGGAGATTGCATTATACCATACAGTTTACTTCCATCATCAGATATTGTTAAGCCTTCCATCCCTCTATTTGGACGACGTAATGCATAGTAATCTGGAAATCCATTACCTGGTTTTAATTCCTGTAGCAATTTTCCATCAATATCAATTTGCATAATAAAAGGAGCATATTCATCGCTTATCCAAAAGGTAGAATCTGAGAAAACTAAACCTTCGGTATCTAAACCTCGACCTAAATTTTTTATCACTTTTCCTTGCAAGTTGTATGCAATTTCTCCTGTTACTCCATCTCCTTCAGAATTTGGGAGACCAGAAAAAAGAGCACCATCTGCTTGCTTTAGAGAAATATTTCGTATTAGCACTAATTTATCTTCTTCTAATTTAAATTCGCCTATACATGGCGCATACTTAGGAAAAGGAAACACTTTACTCTCTCCCAATTTTCCATCAACATTTGGTCCTCTATCTGTAAGTAAAAAATATGTTTCTGTATTTGAGTCATACGCCATTGCAGAGCCATAACCGCCAAATGCAATTGGAATTATTTGTCCATCAGGTGTTTTCTCTGTATACGGCACTTGCATAGAAAGAATAGTCTTATTTTCATTACTACAAGCAGCTAAAACATATAAAGATAATATTATAATTAGTAATCGTATCATCTGCACAAGTTTATTATTTAATAAATTAGGGTAAACAATATTTACTTTACTGCTTACCCTAATTATTTATTATTAATTTACGTATCTATAGTTGTATAGCATTACCATTATTCGTAGCTCCTAAAGATGCTTGAGTGAAAATTACTAAATCATACAAACCATCTTCTTTACGGCCTACAGTTAAGCCACCTTCAATACTAACACCTTCAGGAACAATGTTTGTCATATCAAGACAGTCTACAAATTTTCCTTCTGCATCAACGATAGTAATAACATCATCTTTTTTGCTAATTCCAAACATAAAATCTACGGCTCCTTCTAATACTAAGTATCCGCCAGCTGGAACTATAACATCACCAAAAGTAGTAACATCATCATCTGCAATACCTCCTCCGTCGAACAATCTGAATCCATTTAGATTAATATCCGAAGTTCCAGCATTATACAATTCTATTTTGTCTTCTGGTGTACCATCTGGATCGATTTCATTGATAAATAGAGTTCCTCGTATACTTGAAATTTCAGTTTGCACATTAGTTGTTCCTTTTGTTTCCCAATTTAATATAGCAATTTCCTCACCACCATCAGTTAAACGGCCAATAGTTTTTCCTTCTTCTACACTTACGCCATTAGAGTATGTAGCCATTTCTATTTTGTCAATTTCATTACCTGTAGCGTCTAGTAGGGAAATTACATCATCAGTTTTACTAATTCCGAAAGTAAAATGAACTTCTCCATGTAACACAAAATAGGAATTTGCTTCGATTACTAAATCTGCGTCTAAAATACCTGCTCCAGGATCTTCAGATCCTTTAGCATCATGTATTTTTAATGAGGCTAAACTTATCACAGAATCACTTGCATTATAAAGTTCCACCCAATCTTCAGGTTGTCCATCTGCATTTATTTCGTTAATAAAAATAATTCCTTTTAAATTTGAAGGTTGTACTACCTCACCCTCATTTCCTCCATTATCATCAGGAGTACTATTATTTGCTTTACCTTTTGTTGAAGCTCCCCAAGTATATTCTCCATTAGATTGTCTTGCCCACGAAGTTTCTCCATCAACAAAGCCTGCCAATGTTGGGTTTAGGGTTGTTTTTGCCACAACTGCTTCATTTTTATCAATAATATTTACCTCATCTGCTTCATTAAGGCCATAAGTAAAATGAGTTTCTTTTTCTAGAACCAAGTATGCTCCTGCAGCCAAACTTGTTCCTTCTGGAAAAATATACCCTTCAACAGGTCCATTCCCGTCATACATATTAAACCCTGAAAGATCAATTGCGCTACTACTTGAATTAAATAATTCAACCCAATCTCCTGGTGAACCTGACGGATGCACCTCATTAATAACTAAACCTACAATTGCTGAAGGTGTTGGTTCTGGAATTGGATCATCTTTTGTACAACTTGAATTTGCTACTAAGGCAAGTGCTGCTAGAGCATAAATAAAATTAATTTTTCTCATTTTTCTGTTTGTTTATTATTATTAATATCTACTATTGTTTATTATTTTGCTAATTAAAACGAAGCTACCAATTTCATTTGCAGTACTCCAAAATCTAATCCATCGGGAAGTGCCTCAGAAAATGGTAATCCTCCAACTGTTAAATCTCCTTTATCATCTGCGTATTGGTCGTTATCCATATACATATACCCTAGCGATATTGCTACATTTCTATTGGGGTACCAATTCAACGAAGCTGTATAGCTAATTGCCGATCCTCCGTCAACTATGTAGAGCGGTTCACTAAAATCGTTAAAATCGATTGTGCTTACGCGAGCAGCTATCTCCAAATTACCTCCATTTTCTTTAACATTCGTAGGTCCAAATTCAGCATCATCAGGCGAGTAAAAGCGCTGCTCCCCACGTAACATATATGATGCAGTAGCATACCAACCTCCTACAACTACGTTATTTAAATCTTTTTTTACATCACCAGCATAAGTATATCGAGAAATTGTTCTTACAATATATTCTCCGTAAATCAGAAATTTACTACGTCTATAGGCAAGTTCGCCACCAATGGTTGTATAATGATTTACATAACCTCCATCACCATCTTTACCAAGTTTATATCTAACAAAACGACGACGATCGACATAAGACTCTGGAATTGTTTTTAAATATACCCATCTATCAGTCATACCATAAGCTTCAGGTGTTCTCCACCCAGCATATCCGCCAATATGTAATACTTGATTTTCATTATTAATCGGAGAAATAGCGACACGGCCAGTAACACCATATCCATCAGAACCTCTATTCCTTTCTTTCTGTATTGCAGACATTTCTGCACCAAAAACTCCAGCCGAGGCCCACCAACCTTTTCCCCAGCCCGTTGCTGCAATACCTAACTTTCGTCCGCCTGCCAAAGACTGAACTGCCATAGGACGTTCCATCCCCATCAAATATTTTGAACTTGTCAATCTTTCCATGCTCATAGGCTCTTTAAAATTTCCCGCTTTTATAGAGAAATTATCATTAAATTTATAACCAATAAACATATCCTTTAGTTCTACTTCATTATAAGCAAAATCAAGATCTAATTCTGCAAACCACTTTTCATAAAGACTTGCTTTTACCCCAAATCTAGCTCGACGAATAATGACACCACTGCTCATTTTAAACACGCCATCATCTTCTACTCCTGAATAAAAATCTTGATTATCCATCAAATCCCCATTTTCATCAGCTTCTATTTTGCTAATATCTGTACTTGGCATATAATATGCTCCGTCGACATAAACTCGATTATCAAACCACAACTTAAAATCTTTATCATCAGACTCTACCGTTAACTTACCATTTTTAAAATATACATTCGCAGGACGAATATCAGGCTCTGCTTCTTGTGCCATTGTTACTAATGACACAAATAATAACATAAGGATTAAGCTCTTTTTCATTTATTTCTTTTTATAGCTGCGAAATAATTGATTAATTGTGAAGTGTATATTGAGGTTTTATTACAAAAAAATTACATAAAATTGATTGTACATAAATATAGATTTCTACTAAACTATATTAAACTATCGGAGTAATATTACATATAGTACTAGTTTACTCTAAGAAAGCAAGTGTTAGAGGTAAATTTATTATTCTTTGTAAGGTATTTTAGTTTACTCTAAAACCTACCAACAAGTATTTAATTATCTCTGTGTAATTTATGAATTATTCCATCAGCTAGTCCGAATTTAGGCACAATTATGTCTTCAATTTTACAGGTTTTACATACTGTCAAGAAAATATTCATTGCTGGCATAATTACATCGGCACGATAACTATTAAGTCCGAGTTTATTTATTCGTTGCTCGTAGGTCATTTTTTTCATTTCGCTATATAGTTCTTTTATTTCTCTATATTTTGAAGGTTCATTTGGTTGTTTCATAAGCATTTTATGAACCTTATTGATATTTCCTCCAGAACCGACAATAGCAATTGGACGAAGCGGAAAGGCATTTTCTTTCAGCCAAGTTTTAAATCTAAGTAGTTCCAATTCATCTACTGCTCCTGCAATGGTGCGCACTGTTCCGAGAGCAAACGACTCTGCACAAATTTTTTCTCCTTTTGCGTATACAGTAATTTCAACACTTCCTCCTCCAACGTCAACAAAAAGATATGTTTTCTTTGAGCCCATAATTCCTAAAGTCCCACCTGTTTCAAAAATTGTTTGCGCTTCTTCTTGTCCCGAAATAATTTCAATATCTATTCCGCTGGTTTCTTTAATCTGTTTACATACATTAACACCATTTTTTGCATCACGCATTGCACTTGTTGCACAGGCTCTATAACGTTTAACATTATATGTTTTCATTAGATAAGAAAAAGAAATCATAGCTCCTGTCAATTTATCTATTTTCTCTTTTCCAATTTCACCTTGACTAAACACATCTTCTCCTAATCGAATTGGAACGCGAATAAAAGCCGCTTTTTTAAACTCAGTTGTTTCATTTACTTCTACATAGTTTATTAGAAGCCTTACTGCATTCGAGCCTATATCAATTGCGGCTAAAGTTTCTCTATGCATTATTCATATTATTAAAATATTTATATAAAATGTCTTGACAACGGCATGGTTCTTCTCCATCTTTCATTTTGTGATATCCGTTTTCATAAGGAGGTTTTATTTCGCGCGCTTTTTGATTATCTTGCCATTGTATATCGAAATAATCTATCAACGTATCCTTTATTGTTTTATCTTTAATAAAACACCCTACCTCTACTCGTCGGTCAAGATTCCTTGTCATTAAATCTGCGCTCATTATTAAAACATTAGGTTTATTATCATTACAACATATTATCATTCTAGCATGCTCGAGATATTTATCAATTATACTTCGTACTTTTATATTTTCACTCAGTTTTTTTATTCCAACTTTCAGACAACAAGCCCCACGTATTAGAAGTTTTATTTTTACTCCTGCTTGCGATGCCTCATATAATTTCATAAGCATCTTCTCGTCGGTAAGCGAATTAAATTTTCCATAAAAATAGGCTGGTTTTCCTTGCTTAGCTCGCTTGATCTCTACATTAATCATCTCTACTATTTTATCTCTCATGTAATATGGAGACACTATTAATTCTTTAAAATTTGGGTGTATGTGTGTATTTTGTAAAAAATCAAATACTCGCCTGGCATCTTCGATAAAAACTGGATCAGATGTAAAAAAGCCAAAGTCTGTGTAAGTTGCAGAAGTGCTCTCATTAAAATTTCCTGTCCCAATATAAACATATCCTTGTTTTCCTCGTGCTCCCTCGTTTTTTTCTATGAGCACCAATTTACCATGAACTTTTAACCCATCAACACTATGAATAACTTTAACTCCGCCTGCTTGAAGTTGAGCTGTGCTCATTATATTTTGTTCTTCACTAAAACGTGCTTTTAATTCTATAAGTACAGTAACTTGTTTTCCATTTTTTGCAGCCGATAACAAAGCATTGATTACTTTTGAATTATTCGCTGTTCGGTACAATGAAATACTTATTGCACTTACTCTTGCATCAACTGCAGCTTCTCGTAAAAAATCTATAAAATGATTAAACGTATGATACGGATAGGCCAATAATATATCTTGCTTACTAATAACTTTTAATATACTATCAAAAGGGTCTATTAAAGGATGATGCAAAGGTGTTGAAATTTTTCGTTCTAAATCTTTACGCACTTTTGGAAATTTCATTAAATCTCGCAACATGTGGTATCTCCCTCCAGGTTCCAATGTTTCAAACGACCTAAAACCAAGCTTATTTGCTATTGTCATCAGCATATCTTGAGGCATATCTTTGTCGTAAATTAGACGAACAGTATGACCTTTTTGCCGCTTTGTAATTCCTTGAGACATCTTTTCGATATACGTTTTTGACACATCATCGTCGATAGATAATTCTGCATCACGTATCAATCTAAAAGTGTGAGCACTAATTGAAACATAATTAAACATAAAAAAGATATCATTCAAGAATAAGCGAATAATATCATCTAAAAATATAACATCAACCCTATCTGATTGTGTTGGTAGTACAACAAATCTAGGACAAGATTCGCTTGTAGGAATATCCAAAATTGCAAACTTATCTCCCTTTTGCCCTGTCATTTCTACTGCCAAATATGCCTTATCATCGGAAAGAAATGGGATATCTGTACTTTTTCTTAAAATCAGTGGTATTAACCTAACTGAGACTGTCGACAAAAAATATTCTTTACAAAACTCTTGCTGTAGTTTCGTAAGGTCCCTTTCGTTAACGATATTCACTCCATTCGATTTCATTTCCTTAAGTATCTCATTATATGTTTGATTAAGAATTCGCTGAGACTTACTTATGCTTTCATTAACTTCTTTTAAGAGAATTTGCGGATCGTATCCTCCAGTAATTTTCGGGATTTGACCTGGTTTTAATTTTGAGTATCTAACCAAATTTGCTACTCTAACTTTCATATACTCGTCTTTATTATTCGAATATATGCCTAAAAATCGTAGTCGCTGCATTAAAGGTACTGATCTATCTTGCGCTTCTTGCAACACTCTATTATTAAACTGCAACCAGCTTAATTCTCTATTATAAATTTGGTTATCTTTCATTCTTTTATTCTTAATCAATTTGCGGCTTGCAAGTTACAATATTTTATTATTTCGCTAAAATTTTATCTTCACAGTTTTTACTATACTATTTATCAATATTATTTTGACTCTAACTGTTTTAATGTTTATTATCTTTAAATAAAATACCAACTTTTAGGGATTGTATTACGAATATTTCAACTATACTTTTGGTGCATTAAATTATATAAAATATAAATATTATGGCGAATATAACTATTATTTACGGCTCATCAACAGACAACACGTCAGACGTAGCAAAACAGATCGCATCTAAACTAAGCGAACACAATGTGAAATTATTAGATGTTTGCGATGCAACAAAAGATGATTTTGAATTAGCAGAGAATCTTATTTTAGGAACTTCGACTTGGGGCCTAGGCGATTTACAAGACGATTGGGAAGGAAATCTTTCTATTTTAGAGGAATCAAAACTTTCTGGAAAAAAAGTAGCTTTATTTGGTTGCGGCGATTCAAACACATACCCTGATACATTTGTTGACGGGATAGGCATATTATTTGAAGCGGCAAAAAATGCTGGTGCAACTATTATTGGCGAAGTTGATACAGATGGTTATCCACACTCTGCTTCAAGAGCAGAAGTTGATGGAAAATTTGTTGGGCTTCCTCTTGACGATGATTTTGCAGATGAAAATAAAGAAAGAATAGCAAATTGGATAGCATCTATCAGTAACCAATTTTAAAAACAATTATCATGCAAGTACTGTGTCACCATATATATGAATATAAAAAAGGATTACGTCATTTAGTCCTTCACACAATGAAATCGGACGACAGAAAAGCGGCTGAATTAAAACTAAAAAGAAATGAAATTGAATATATGGTAACAGTTCTCTCGAATGACAACATCAACATTTTCTTTGGGAAGAAAGAATGTGTTGATGTTGTTCGTTCATTCAATGGACTCGCTCTTAATCATCTATCTCCAGAGCAAGACTTTATTCTTGGAATTATGCTTGGATACGATAGATTAGCACAATGCAACAGATATCTCCAACGAAGAAAAAAAGATAACACATTTGTTAAACTACAAAGTCTTGTTTGATATATAAAAATGATATACTTTTATAATATATTTAATAGACATAATGTATGTACATAAAAGGAAAATATAGAGAAAACGATTCGATGGCACAGCTGATTTGCGACAATCACCTAATGCTACTGGTAATGAGTCGATTTAAAATACCATTAGGCTGCGCCGAAAAGAAAATCAGCGAAGTTTGTGCCGAAAATAACGTGGACTGCAATTCCTTTTTAGCTGTTGTGAATCTGTTATTAAGAGGAAACGACACAAGCTATAAACCATCGCTCGACAATGTATCTATAAACGCTATTGTAGATTATCTTCAATGTTCACATGAATATTATATTTCGAATCGTCTTCCAAAAATAAGAGAAAAACTTCTTTCGGTTCTTAAGAATGATAAAATCTCTACTCTCATTATTAGATATTTCGACGACTATGTTTTACAAATCAAGGAGCACCTTCGCTACGAAGAAGATGAATTATTCCCCTATATAAAAAATTT
>CAYJBL010000004.1:14691-17367 GCA_964368115.1 uncultured Bacteroidales bacterium | reverse complement strand
CGGTGCTAATTCCGATGAATATACATTAGATAGATTTTGCAAAATTCACGACCACATTGACGAGCCACTTACAGAATTTAAAGATGTAATAATAAAATATTATAGTGCTGAAAATAGTGAAGAGGTGGTAGATGTTATACACGACCTTCTTTCATGTGCTTACGATTTATCTCAACACAATCTAGTTGAAGATAGATTACTTGTTCCTTTAATTCGTAATATAGAAAAAAATGGAAAGTAGAAGAATTCATATTCTTGTAGCAGAATCTTCATACATTATCCGAAAAGGAATGCTTTCTGTTTTATTAGGCATAGACTCTATCGGGATAGATATTACAGATATTGAAGATACTACAGGAATAAAAGATTTTATAACACAGCATAAACCAGATTTAGCAATTATCAATCCTTTACATTTGGATACAGCGCAAATTACACTCTCATCAAAATCAACTACAAAATTTGTTGCACTACAAAGCTATATTCTTTCGAGTGAACAACAAAAAAATTATGATGCTGTAATTTCAATCTTTGACAGTGCTTCTCAAATAGAACAAACACTTATAAACTTAATCAATACTAATAAACCTTTAAAAGAGGTAGAACTTAGTGCTCGCGAGCGCGAAATTGTTGCTGCAATTGCATTAGGAAAGAGTAATAAAGAAATTGCCGATGAATTGTACATTTCAACACATACAGTTATGACTCATCGTAAGAATATTGCATCTAAATTAAAAATTCACAATCCCGCAGGATTGACAATTTATGCTATTGTAAATAAGCTAATCGATATTGGAGACGCCAAATAACCCGTCATCTAATTATATACTAACAATATAAACACATAACCAGTAATTGCAACTATTATTTAGATAAGTAGCAATTATACCATATTTTAGGTATTGCCCTATTTTATCGTCACTCATATTTTTGCTCCCGCAAATATTTAATTAGACAATGAGACATTTTTTTATACTTATCCTTCTCTTTATTACTGTTGGCACAAATGCACAACAAAAGGAATATACCATCAAAGGGCAAGTTATAGATTCAAGTAATGGAGAACCTATGCCAGGTGTCTATGTAACGACCTCATCAAAGGGAGGGCAAACAAATAAAGATGGGTACTACGAAATTAATGGCGTTAAAAAAGGCACACATACACTAAGCACGATGTACTATGTTACCCACTCAATGGAACAAATTGAGGTTAATATAAATAAAGATACAATTATAAATTTCAATCTTAAAGAAAAAGCGTTTGAACTTGATGAGGTAGTTATTACAGGCACTAGAACAGAAAAAAAACTATCTGAAGCTCCTGTACTAACAACTTTAATAAAAAGCCGTGATATACAAAAAGCAGGAGCTACCTCTGCGATGGAAGCTCTATTTGACAATGTTCCTGGTATAGTTTCATCTCCTAACGCTATGGGTAATAATTTACGAATTAAAGGACTAAATAGCAGATACATTCTTTTTCTTGTTGATGGAGAAAGGATGGTTTCTGAAGGTGCTGGTGGCAATGTCAATCTTGATCAAATCGATGTCAACAATATTGAGCGTATAGAAATTATCAATGGAGCAGCATCTGCTCTTTATGGATCAAATGCGGTTGGAGCAGTAATTAATATTATCACTAAAAATCCTATACATAAATTTGAAGGCGAAGCAAATATAATTACAGAAAGCTACAATACATTAAAAACAAAATTGAGTTTTGGGACAAATACGAAAAAATTCATTAGCCGTGCAAGTGGTTTTTACAATCGTTCGGATGGATTTGGTGGAGACGGCGATGGGGCCTATGCTGCTGCTTACATGGATGCTGGAGCTAATTTCAAAACTACATACAAACACTCTGAATTCACTAGATTTAGTGCAACAGGGCGTTATTTTCGCCACGAAGCTTTTAACCCAGAAGGCAGCCTGTCTACAGCGCATCCTTTAACTCATACAATCTCGGCAGGAGCAAATATGTCTTCTACCTCAAAAAATAAGAAAAATTCTCTCATTATTAGTTCAAATTATACAAACTATATTGATACAGAATATCTAGAACAATTATATAAATCAAACACAGATAATAAATCTAGCTACTTATCTTCGCGCGTTGTAAACACATATAAACCTAGCGAAAAATGGGAAATTGTTGGAGGTTTAGAGCACAATTTCGAGAATATTTATTCTACATCAACATTAGGTACGACACCGACTTCGAAAAATTTACAAGATTATAATGTATTTGGACAAGCACAATATATTCCAATTAAAAATTTTGATATCATTGTAGGTACACGATATACATACAATGAAGAATATAATTCTGCTTTTACACCTAAGCTATCCTTAATGTACAAAATTAATGATTTCACATTCCGTGGAGGTATAGGAACCGCCTTTAGAGCCCCAAGTATTAAAGAATTATATTACGATTTCGACCACCAAGGAATGTTTTGGGTATATGGCAATCCCGATTTACAAGCAGAAAAAGGTCTATATAACTCACTTTCTTCTGAATATACTAAGGGTTTATTTAATTTCTCAATCTCTGGCTATTGGAACAATATTAACGATAAAATATCTCAATATGATATTATCAATGAACATGGAGGCTTAGAAAAATATTATAAAAACGTAAGTAGTGCAACACTTCGAGGCGCAGATATAAATATT
>CAYJBL010000004.1:4505-14681 GCA_964368115.1 uncultured Bacteroidales bacterium | reverse complement strand
AAATATTTCATATATTATTAAGCAAATTGTATTTAAAGCTAGTTATAGCTTTTGTGACGCTATCGACAATTCAACAGGATTACAACTAGATAGCAATGTAAAACATAGTGGAACAAGTTCTGTAACTTGGAATGGGAAATTTTCTCGTTCTCCATTCTCCCTCCAGGTATTAGGACGTTTTACTTCCCCTAAATTATACCAACAAATAGTACTAAATAATGATGGTACTACTAGTGAAAATTTAGAAGAATCTAATCCATATTATATCTGGAAAATAGCATTTATTAAACCTTTTAGAGTGAACAAACATACATTCGAATTGACTCTAAAATGCGATAATATTTTTAATTTTCAAGAAGCATCTTATATAAATCCTGGACGCCAATATTTGATTGGAATTAGATATGCATTTAAATAATTAGTATAAACAATAAAATAAAAAGCAATGAAAAAATTAATTTTTGCAATGGCGCTAGCAGCCATAACATTTGTATCGTGTGACAAAAATGATGAGCCAAACGAGCCTGTAGTTAACAATCCAGAAAGTACGTATATTGACGCTACGTCTACAACTATTTGGCATTATTTCTCATTTTCTCAAAACAAGGTAATCGGAACTGGTGAAGAAACTGAAAACGCAACATGGTTTGCTCGTACAGATTGGGACATTGCTATTTGCAGGTATAATGTACGTACAAACTCTGGCGATGCTACAAGCGTAAACGCCAAAGGTGGCGTAGCTACTACAAGCGGTTCTGTTTTGGCAGACGTAACTGTTATTCCAGATGCGTCAAATTTCAAAACCGACGTAGCAGTGACAACAACAGGAATGGGTGGAGTTACTAGTACCTCAATATACTCTGATGCAACTGTTATTCAATTTAAAAAAGATGCAGAAGGCAATATGGTTATGCCTCCTGTATATGAAAAATCTCCAGTATATGTCTTCCGTACTGCTGATGGAGCTGCGTATTACAAAGTAGAATTTACACAATATCTTAATACAGAATCGGCATCTGGTCATGTTAAATTTAATAGTGCTAAATTATAAGTAGTTTTTATTAGTATGTTAATATTCAGAAAAAAATTAAACATTTTCTGTGTTGTTGCAGTGATAGTAGTAGCTATCACTGCAATGCTGTATGATAAGCTAGCATCAACAACACATATCGGAACTCTTAACTTTCCAGATTTTTCTGTAGAAAAGTTTATTCGTTCAAACAATAACTCATTCATCGAAATAGAAAGCATTCCTCTTGATAGAATAGATAAATTAGATAATTATGATATGTTACTTGTACGCGTACACGGAGCATCTCTAAACGCTTCTCATCTTGCCGCTATCGAACAGGCTATTGCAGATGGGATTCCTGTATTTTCGACCGAAAGTGATAATCCGAAGATAAATACTTTAGAAGGTCAAGAATTAAAATATTTCGCAACTCTATTTGACAATAGCTCTGTAGCTAATAATCAGAGTGTTTTCAATTATATCCGTAAAAATATTGATAATAAAAAATTCTTCAATAAAAAATATAATGAGCCTATTATCGTGCCCAACGACTATTTCTTTCATCTCGGGAATGACAATTTCTTCTCGACTTACGAAGAGTATCAAAAATACTATGAAGAATCTGGAAAATATAAACCAGATGCTCCTCGCGTAGTAATGTTATCTGGAAATATTAATTTACAAAATTCAAATGAAGAACACATTGCTGCATTAATTAATTCTCTTGAAAATCAAGGACTAAATGTTTATCCCATAAACTCTTTCGGGATGAATAAGATTCGATTAATTAAGTCTGCAAAACCTAATATAATTATTAATAACCCTCACGGCCGCTTAGTTATGGGAAATGCTACGGCGGGAGAATCGCTATTGAAGTCACTTAATATTCCTATGCTTGCTCCTATTACTGTTAGCGAACTTCATGACAAATGGTTAAAAAGCCACCAAGGGATGGAACAAGGAGGATTAACATCCATGAGTGTTGTGCTTCCTGAGCTAGACGGAGCAATTGCTCCATATGCTGTAGCTGCTCAATTCGAACGTAATGGATACAATATTTTTGACGCCATTCCCAATCATACTAATAAGTTTTGTTCTCTTGTAAAGAAATTCACAAACCTTCAGACAAAAAATAATGCTGACAAAAAAATTGCGATATACTACTATAAAGGCACTGGAAAAGCCTCTGTTGGCGCAGCTGATATAGAAGGTGTCGAATCTTTATTCAACACTCTTAATCATTTAAGGAATAATGGTTACAACGTAAATGGACTTCCAGCATCTGCAAAAGAACTCGAAGCAATGATTCAAACACACGGCTCTGTTCTCGGAACTTATGCACTTGGAGCTTACGATAAATTTCTTAAAAATGGAGATCCAGAACTTGTTTCTACCAAGAAATATATGGAATGGGCAGAAGTTTCACTTCCAAGTGAACTTATTGATAACATGCGTGCACAATATGGAGAAGCTCCTGGATCATATATGTCATACGAAGAAAACGGAGAAAAATATATAGCAGTAGCGAGACTTCAATTTGGAAATATTGCAATACTGCCTCAACCAATGGCTAGCACAGGCAATAATATTGAAACAATAACTCATGGTGTTGAAGGAGCACCAGCTTATCCATATGTTTGCTCATATCTTTGGACTCGCCACGGTTTTAAAGCTGATGCGATGATTCACTTTGGAACGCACGGCAGCCTTGAGTTTATCCCTGGCAAACAACTTGCCCTTTCCGATTATGATTGGACAGATGCCCTTGTCGGAGATATTCCTCACTTCTATATTTATACAATTAACAATATTGGAGAAGGAATTATAGCAAAACGCCGCAGCTACGCAACTCTTATCGACCATCTAACAGCTCCATTTATGCAAGGAGAATTGTATGGCGATTTACAAAAGCTAAAAGCTCGTGTTCACAATTTCGAACATATCGAAGAAGGGGAAATAAAAGAAGAATATAGAAAAACAATTACTAAGCTCGCAAAATCCCAAAATATGTGTGCAGCACTTAATATCGATTCGACAAAAACATTCAATGACGCAGATATCGAAAAAATACACATGTATCTCGAAGAAATTGATGGAGCAAAAGTTACAGATGGATTATATACTCTCGGGAAGCAATATAGCATAGAAAATGCTGACAATACCATTCGTATGATGATGATAGATGCAATAAGATATTCACTAGCGACTATTGATGCTACAAAAGGTAAATTCCCAATAGAAAAACTTGATAATATTTCTTTTGTAGCTAATAATTATAATACAAAAGCTAATAAAATTATTGATAGAGCATTAAATAATGAATCCCCAGAAAAAATATTCTCATCTACTATCTCTGCTCAAGATGCAGAATTACATGCAAATGCAGTTGCTGCCGAAAATAAAAAATTAGAAGCACGTGCAAATATGATGCGTGAAGCGATGAATAGTATTAATCAAAAACCCGAGATCATAAAATTTCTAGATGAAAATGGGAATTTACTTTCAAGCGATGGCACTCCAATAAAGAAAAAAAGTGGTGGACACCCCTCTTGGATACCAAAAACTGGTGAGAAGCCTACAAATATTGATAGTACAAATAAACCAAAACAAGATAAAGATTCTGTACAAAAAAATCCATCAATGATGGAAAGTATGGCTCAGACGAAATCACAAGAAGACAACGAAAGTAACCCTCAAGCAGATCTAATTGAAGCTATAAAAAATTTGAAGTCAACAATTGCAATGATTTCTACAAAACGTTCAGAATTATTGTCAAGTACCAAATCTGAGCAAGATGCATTAATTAATGCTTTGAATGGAGGCTATATACTTCCTAGTTCTGCAGGCGATCCTATCGCGAATCCAAATTCTATTAGTACTGGTCGGAATTTTTATTCTATAAATCCCGAAACTACTCCTTCGGTTGAAGCTTGGAAAGTTGGAAAACGACTTGCCGATAATTTACTTGAACAAGAATTTGCTATCAATGGAAAATATCCAGAGAAAGTAAGTTTCACTCTATGGTCTTCTGATTTTATTTCAAGCGAAGGAGCAACAATTGGACAAATACTATGGATGTTAGGAGTAGAACCACTTCGCGATGGATTTGGATATATTAGATCTCTTCGTCTTATTCCTATCGAAAAACTAGGTCGCCCACGTATTGACGTAGTTGTACAAACATCTGGACAATTACGAGATATTGCCGCTTCGCGTCTTAAGCTAATAAATCAAGCCGTAGATATGGCTGCAGAAGCAAAAGATGGTGAAACTATCAATTATGTAAGCAAAGGTTTAAAAGACGCCGAAAAAAGACTTTTAGAAAAAGGTTTTTCTCCTGCTGACGCACGTAGATATTCTCGTGAACGTATTTTTGGAGGCGTTGGCGGTAACTTTGGAACTGGAATTATTGGCATGGTAGAAGATAGTGAAAATTGGGAATCACAAGACCAGATTGCAAAACAATATATCCAAAATATGGGAGCAATATATTCATCTAATGGAGAAGAAGCATGGGGTGAAATGCGCGAAGGAGTTTTTGAAGCTGCACTACTTAACACCTCTGTAGTGGTACAACCTCGCTCTAGCAACACCTGGGGGCCATTAAGCCTCGACCATGTATTTGAATTTATGGGTGGCATTTCTGCTGCAGTACAAGAAGTTACTGGAAACGACCCAACTGCATACTTCAACGATTTCCGAAATACTAGCAGAGCAAAAGTACAAGGATTAAAAGAAGCTATTGGTGTTGAAACTAATTCTACAATCTTCAACCCCAAATATATCACAGAAAAAATGAACGGCGAAGCAAGCTCTTATTCTGGATTTGCAGAAACAATTCGCAATACTTTTGGGTGGAATGCACTAAAATCATCTGCCATCGACCAACATATTTGGAATGAATATCATGAAATATATGTTCGTGATAAACACGATCTGAATATTGTAGATAAATTTTCTGATAAAAATCCTTACGCCTTACAAGAAATAACAGCTGTAATGATGGAAGCTGTGCGCAAAGACATGTGGCAAGCTTCTGAAATGCAAATTCAAGAACTTGCTAAGTTGCACTCAGAATTAGTGATTAAACACGAGGCTGGCTGCAGCAATTTCATTTGTGATAATGCTAAATTACTTGAATTTATTGCTGAAAATACACCTGAAAATGCTTCTGAATATAAAGAAAAAATTTCTGAATCTCGTGAAGTAAAACTCAGCGAAGAACAAGCAAATAACAGTGTTGTTTTAGAAAAAGAAGAGCAAGAGCAGAATAATAAATCATCTGTACATCCTGATAAAGAACAAACAAATTACTCAATAATATATATTGTTGTCGCAATGTTTGCTGTACTAATCGGATGGGTAATCTATCGTAGAAGAAAAAAATAATGGAAATTATTATTCAACTCATTCTTATTGTTGCCATATTTAAATACTGCCTAAAAGCAGCCTTATCTGGACGTTTGCTAATAATCGCTGGGTACGGGCTTGCTTTAGCAGCTGTGGCATTTATTCTATATCCTATAGTTATAGAACAACCTCTTACAATTATCTCACAAATTTTAACTCAGCGCGAAATCGTGGAAGACATTGCCTTACTTACGTCTGCTGAATCAATTATTGGAATATGTATCTCAGTATATTTGCTAAATAATTATTTTCAGCCTAAAGCAAAACGTTCTAAATTTGCAAAAATCATTAAGATTACTCCTGGAGTTCTAGTATTATGTGCTATTTGCTATTTTGAATTACTATTTTTTAAATGGCGCGCAGGTGAAGATTTCTTAGCAAGTGCTATCATATATTCTGCAATCTTATTTGCTTTCTCCTTTTGCACTGCAATCTTATTACGATTTCTTATTAAAGGTGAAAGCTTGAAATTAGAAGTAAAACTAATGTTCAATTTTATTATTCTCGTGCTTGGATTACTTATCAGTTCATCTGTCGCCGATTATAATATCTCAAATGCTCAAACTACTATAGAATGGGAAGCGCTTATAGCTTTCTTTATTAGCTGTATTATCCTTATATTTATTGGCTTATGGCTACACAAAATTAATTTCTCACAAAAAATATCAAATTTATTAAAATGGAACAAATAACAAACATCCTTTACTGGTTATCTACAGGCTTAATGATTCCTGTTACACTATTCTTAATTATCTTTTTTATTCGCTCAATTATTATGATTGGGAGCATTTATGGTGCATATATTTCTCGAACTAAGGTAAATATTAAAATACATAACGAACTAGAACAAAAGGATATTGCCGAATTTATGAATACACTAGAGAACTACGATTCTAAAAAATCTAGCCTTATTCAATCTTTGATAAAAATTCGTAATATCCAGAATAATAATGCTATGATAGATAAAATTGTTGGAGATCATGAAATAATATCAGATAAAGAACTTGGCAAGTCAAAAATACTTGTAAAAATTGGTCCTATGCTCGGCCTTATGGGTACACTTATTCCTATGGGACCAGCACTTGTTGGGCTTGCTACTGGCGATATATCTTCCATGGCAAGTAACATGCAAGTTGCATTTGCAACAACAGTTATTGGAATTATTGTAGGAGCAATTGGTTTTATTTCCCTACAGGTTAAACAACGCTGGGTTGCAGATGATATGAATATCCTAGATTATGTAAGCGAAACTATCAAAAAATAAAGAAAAATGTCAAAAAGAAGAAGACTTATAAAAGATCATGAAGATCACGATCCATTAGCAGTTTTGACTAATTTGTTTGATATTGCTATGGTTTTTGCTGTTGCACTAATGGTAGCTCTTGTTTCTCGTTATAATATGACCGAAATGTTCTCGAAAGAAGATTTTACTATGGTAAAAAATCCTGGATCAGAACAAATGGAGATTATTACAAAAAAGGGCGATAAAATAGAAAAGTATACACCAAGTGAAAATCAAGAAGACTCTAACAACTCTAGAGGCAAAAGAGTTGGAACAGCTTATCAACTTGAAAATGGCGAAATTATTTATATACCAGAATAATAAATAAAACTTGTTATTGTTTATTGTCTACAAAAAGATACCATATTGGAGAATCTTTAGGGACAAATGGCATTAATTCTTCAAACGTAAATATTGCTCTTGGATGCCCTAATGCATAAGCCGCTATTTCGTATGATCCATATTCAAAAACAATACTATTATTTTCTATTCTAAAGTTATCTGCTAGGCGAATTTTTTCAAAATCCCAATAATAATTTTCTCCACTCGTATACTCTAATAATTTCTTTTGCAGTAGCGCAACAAGATCTTTATTTTCTACATCAATAATAATATTCTCAAGACTTAGTTTTTTCCCAGTTCTTAAATCAAAAACATAATTTGTAAAATAAGGCATTCCATGTGCTCCTCCTGCATAAAAATATCCTTTACTTCTCAATGAAAGTATATTTTTATCAAAATAGTTTATTGAGTATGTCAAATTCGAACTTAAAGCAGGTACGCCTGCACCTTGAGTTTTTATATCCTTTAACAGCTCGGAATGAAAACTTTCTGCTTCGTGGACAGCTTGATTGTTCTCTACATTTAAAGTATGATTTATTTCTTCAATAATTTCCGAAGACGTTTGTAATTCTAGTAATTCAAATTCATAGTCTGTTTCTATAGTATCTACCAATCCATCATAATTCGTATATACTATGCCGTTATTACTCCTATGCTCACTTATTGTAAATGTATTAACTAAACAATTTGCTGGACTTAAATTCACCTTATTTTTTTTTCTACCACTAACCCATTTTCCTTTAAATTCTTTATTTAAGATAAAAAATACTGTTGAATCTACAGAATTTTCTCCATTCGATAAGCAATAAATTTTTATACCTTCCTCTGTCGTATTACCAACAAGTTCACCTGAGTTAGCTTCATCAAATTGTGAATAATATTTTCCTATTATTTTCTCCTCTCCAATATCCAAAATCATAGAAATTGAATTTCTTCCCATTTTTCCTTCTAACAAGAATACATTTCTTTCTTGTTTTAATTCTAATTTAAACTCTTGTTGAGCGTTGACTGATTTAGTAATTACAACAAACGATAAAGTTGTTAAAACTACTATACCAATAAATAGAGATATTTTTTTCATATTCGTTATTCAATATTTATACTTTGCAAATTTATATTAATTCATTATATAATCCTAAACAAAAGAAGGGATGTATTGCATTAAATACATCCCTTCTTTATTTTTTATCTATCAATTTTTATTTATCTCTTAAATAAAAGTTAACTGTAAAATTCGCTCCAACATTTTGTGTTCCAAAAATAAACATGTGCGATTTTGGAGATGTTAAATTTGTATATGTTTCTACTGCACCTGTTAGTACATTATAACCTTCTCTCTCGTTATATTCCATAGCTGTCCAATTATAAAGTGCTGAAAGGTTAATATTTGCGCCCAAAGATATTCTTGGGGCAACAAACAATTCAACACCCACATGACCAACTAAACCAACTGTATGTCCTCCTAAATACTCATTCAATAAACGAGCATTAGGCATCACACTTGATATAGCAGTATAAGATGGCATATTTGTTCCGATTGTTGGTCTTTGGTTAAGTTCAGTTATAGCATTTCCATAAGTATATCTAGCTCTTTCTACTGAATAAGCATACATTAAATCTACGCCTAAAACTCCTTGTACTCTACCACTTCCAACTCTATACTCTCCACCAAAAGCGAAACTAGCTCCACTATATGTTAATTTTTCGATATCAATAACATCAGCTTCCGAGAATGGGTCTTGTGCTCTTAATAAATCATCAGCTACATATGCTGAGTTTCTACTGTTTCCAAAAATAACACCTATATTAGCTCTTAACGCTATCTTGTCGCTATAAAAGTATTTACCCATAATAGATATTGTTGGGTAAGGACTTCCTGAATAATTGTCTGATAACAATGGATCGCCTCCTATTTGTCCAATATTTTGATTTTGTGTTCCATTAAACATATTTCCCACAAAATTCACAACTGGAGTTGCTGAGATAGAAAACCCATAGTCTCCCGATTTTGGGAATAAATCTGTCGTATTTGCTGTACTTTGGTTTGAATTATTTGCTTCTTGAGCCACAACCGAAGACGCAAATAAAGCCAAAGCTACTAGCAATATATTATATTTTAATAATCTCATTTTATTTATTTTTTAGTTAATGATAATATTTATTTAAACTTCTAATTCTATATTAGAATCCTAATGGATTAGAATAAGAATATGCTAGAGGTTTCGTTGAATCTCCATCTTCGTAGTCTATATCATTACCAATACCAACTATAATATCTGAATTTTCTGGTGTAAATTCTCTATACAAGAATGGTATTTTAGCTGTAATATGTTGTTGATCTGTTCCACATGTAAAAGATGTTTCTACTGCTCCGTAAACACCTGTTAATGTTTGCGTTTCCCAATTATCAGTTTCTGTTACTTCTTTGTAATAGTGAACTAGTGTTCCATAGAAAGGTTCTGCAGAAACTTTTACTGTTACATTTTCTATTTTCCAATCTTCGAAGAATTTAATTGCTCCTTCATAATTACCTTCTGCATTTACACTTAATTTTACAGTTAATTCTCTATCTGTATCTACAGAGTTTGTAAGTAAAACTGTAACTTCTGAATCATTAGCTACAGCTACTGAGTCTTTACGAAGATATGTTTCTGTATTGTCTCCAAAAACTTCTGCTACCGACATTAATGATCCTTTGATATTTACAGAATTTGTAAGATCATCTTTATTGATATCTTGTTTCATCACCGCTTTAATATCTTTATATTCTGTAATACCAGCATTTAAAGAAATATCTGTTATTCTTGTTCCATCATACAAAACATTTTGATATTCTTTTACAACTCCATTTATATACTCTTTGTATGAAGCATAAAATTCTTCTAACTCTACAGATGCTTTTATTGATTTTACTCCTAGTGGAATTTTAATCGAGAATTTACCTTCTGCATCTACTGTTGTTGTGTAAATTTTATCTCCTTGAGCTGCACTTGTAGAATATGCCGACATTGGCACGATTACTCTTACTGTTCTTCCTTCTGCTGGAACTTCTGTTCCTTCTAATATTTCTCCATCTGCTGCAACAACAATACCTGCTGTATACATTGCTGTTCCTGTTAGTACTGCTTCT
>CAYJBL010000004.1:0-4495 GCA_964368115.1 uncultured Bacteroidales bacterium | reverse complement strand
TACACGAATTGAATACAAATAGGAAACTTATTCCTATAAACATAAAAATTAATTTTCTCATAATTATAACTTGTTTTAATTATTTATTTTATACATAAACTTATGTATTTGTCAACGACAAAAGTATATATATTTTGGTTAAACACAAAATTGTAATATTATTTTACGCAATTTTACACGGATTAAAATCAACCGAGTAACTAATATTTTAATTAAATTTTTATATTTCAATAAAATTTTGTAAAATTGTTGTGATAATTACTATTAATTAAAAACACAAAAAAATGAAAAATTACAGATGTGAAGTATGTGGTTATATTTACGAACCAATCGAAGGTGATGTTGATAATGGAGTAGCAGCAAACACTGCATGGGAAGATGTTCCTGCAGATTGGGTTTGCCCTCTTTGCGGTGAAGACAAAACTGTCTTCGTTGAAGATTAAAAATGGGAAAAGGCTAACAAATTGTTAGCCTTTCTTTTATTATATTATTTATAGTATCTACTAAGGTAATTTGGTTTTACCAACTTCCGCCTGCGCCACCGCCGCCAAAAGAGCCGCCGCCGAATCCACCGCCAAAGCCACCGCCGCTAGAACGTCCACTGGAACGACTTCCCATACTCGAACCTATTATAAATCCACCTGCTCCAACTGTTCCAGCTCTTTTTCCACCCTTTTTTCCGAGAATTAATGGTGATAGAAACAAGAAAACTAATAATACAACAGTCCATAACAGACTTCGCCCTTCTTCATTCAAAGGCGATTCTTCATGAGAAATTTCCCCTGCTGCAATTGGCATTATTATATTCAACGCCTCTACAAGTCCTGTATAATAATCATTATTTTTAAAATGAGGTATCATCTTCAAATCAATTGTCCTATTAAGAAACGCATCTGGAAGCACCCCTTCTAAACCATAACCTGTTGCTATAAAAACTTCTCCTTTCGACGCTTTGATTTTTGGTTTTATCAATATTACAATTCCATTATCAAATTTTGCGCTACCTACTCCCCAATTTTCACCTATAGAAACAGCATAGTCTGAAACTTGATAACCTTCTAAATCATTCACTGTTACAACGACTATCCGATTTGATGTTTTTGCTGCAAATTGCACTAAATTTGTTTCTAATTCAGCTTTCTGTTGTTGAGTAAAAATTGACGCAAAATCGTTTACTGCAGTTGGCGGATTTGGCCTTTTTGGTTGACCAAATACATTAATTGATAGCAATACAAGCATGATGCTCAATACCGCCTTAAATTTATTCTCCAAAAGATATTTCATTTGATTGTTCATTTATATCGTCTAATTGATAAGGAAATAAGTTTTTCAAACTTTCTCCAACACTTTTTACTGCCGTGCAGATTGCTTCCACAGGTTTATTTTGTGAAAAATCTAATATCATCTGATTTTTTATACCGTCCCAAAAATTTTCTGGCACTAACTTATTTATCCCAGAATCTCCAATTATCGATAATTTATGAGATTTATATGCAACATAAATCAGCACTGCATTTCTTTGCTCGGTTTCATACATTTTTAGTTTATCAAAAATTTGAATTGCCTTCTCAAAAGGATCATTTTTGCAAACAGAGTCAATGTGCACTCGTATTTCCCCAGAAGTATTCATCTCGGCTTCTTGTATCGCCGCTACCATTTTTTCTTGGGAAGTTTTTGACAGAAGTATATGTCCCATTTTACTTAAAATTTATTCAAAACTTACTTCTGGAGCTTTTTCAGAACCTTCTGCTGCTTCAAAATATGCCTTTTTATCAAATCCAAACATATTTGCTAACATACTGTTAGGAAACTTTCTGATGTATGTATTATAAGCTTTTGCCGCATCGTTAAACTTTTTACGCTCCGTAGTTATTCTATTTTCTGTTCCTTCAAGTTGAGCCTGCAAGTCTAAGAAATTCTGATTTGCCTTAAGATCTGGATATCTCTCCGAAACCATCATAAGACGACCTAATGCATTGCTAAGACCTCCTTGCGCTTCTTGAAAAGCTTGAATTTGCTCTGCATTTAAATTCTCTGCATCTACTTTCATTTGCGTAGCTTGCGCTCTTGCGTTTATTACTCCTTCTAAAGTTTCCGATTCATGTGCTGCATATCCTTTTACTGCTGCCACTAAATTTGGAATAAGATCGGCACGACGCTGATATACATTCTCTACTTGCGACCATGCTCCCGAAACTGCCTCATCTTGAGTTACCATCGAATTATAAATACCTTTTATCCAGAAATATGCTAGTAATACAAGCCCTACTAATACTATCCATTTAATTTTTTTCATACCGTTTATTTTATTCTAATTTATTATCAATTAAGAGTATAAAATTCTCTTTTAAAATTTTCTCATGCAATTTTAGCAATAAAACTGCAATTACCAAAGGAAATGTATAAGAATTATAAAATAAAACTACCACAGTACTATAAGTTACTTATGATTTATTACTTTTGTTTTTAGAAAACATACAAAAATAAAAAATCATTATTATGCAAAAAATTACTTTATCACTTATTACCCTATTGACATGGGCAAATTTAGCATGGGCACAAAACTACGATTTCACAGTGCAAGATGCCAATGACAATACAATTTATATGAAAATAATACCCGACACTTTACCTTTAATGGCTGAAGTAACTTGGGGTGGAGAAGAGTCATATTCTGATGATGTAAAATATGCAGGCGATATTATAATCCCTGCTTCTGCTGATTTTGATGGCAATACCTATGTTGTAACTAGAATTGGTGCAAACGCATTTTTTGGTTGTGAGAATTTAATCTCTATTGTAGTTCCAAATACAGTAACTATTATTAATGAAAATGCTTTTCAAAACTGCTTTGCAGCAACATCTATTAATATTCCTAATGGAGTTACAGAAATTGGCACCAGAGCTTTTGCTGGATGTAATTCATTAGAATCTATAGAAATTCCAAATACAGTAACAGTAATTAATGATGGTGCCTTCTCTTATTGTATTGCAATAACATCTATTAATATTCCTAATTCGGTAACTAAGATTGGATCTAGTGCGTTTATAAGATGTCGCTCATTAAAATCTATTGTATTACCTAGCTCTATAGAGCATATTGAAAGTTTAGCATTTGATTTTTGCGAGGCTATTGAAGAAATAATATGTCATGCTGTTGAGCCACCTACTGTTGGACGCTTTGGACCTGTAATTGATGAAAAGGTACAAAAGAAAATTCAATTGTATGTACCCGAAGAATCAATAGATAATTACAAGAATGCAGCGTTTTGGGAAGATTTCAGAAAGCCAATGATAATCTCTGAAGATTAATTCTCAGAGAACAATTATTCTTTTAAAGTAACACGAAGATAAAAATTGAAATTCCATGCTAATGACACGCATGAAAAACACAAGTCTCATTTTATCCGCGAATAAAATGAGGCATTTCTTCGGGCAATAACAACGATAACTCCACTAAACCTGCAATTTTACCATTTTTATACCATGGGGCTTGATAAATCATTTTCTTAAGTCCATTTTTTTCAATAGTATATGCATTGGTTTCACCTGTAGCTAGAAGTTCTTTTATTTTTTCAACGGCAGCTGGTGGGTGACAATCAAATAACGATTTTCCAATAAGGTCTTCATTTTCACTTTTTAAAAAGGTAGCTTTCGATTTTTCGTTCATGTATACAATAATTCCTTCTGTATTGCAGGCTGTTACTGCAAATGGAATTTCTTTCAAAAGTTCTTCTGTAATCATAATATAAGTATCAAATTATTATATTTGCAAATAAATTGCGAAAATAAAAAATTTACGCAATTTTTGGAAACCTCCTCGAAATAGTGAGCGAATTGCTTTCATATTAGTATCTTTGAAATATTGGAAACACTATACAAGACATTAAAAATAGGAGACTGAGGGTTGTGAATTGCTTTCATATTAGTATCTTTGAAATATTGGAAACACTTCAAACCTTTTTATCAAATCACCATTTATAGTTGTGAATTGCTTTCATATTAGTATCTTTGAAATATTGGAAACACTTGAAGCACAAGCACAAGCAACAACGGCAAAGTTGTGAATTGCTTTCATATTAGTATCTTTGAAATATTGGAAACACTGAAAAAAAATAAATAATTATGGTTACATCTGTTGTGAATTGCTTTCATATTAGTATCTTTGAAATATTGGAAACACTGTTCTGTTAGGACTGCACAAAAACTTGACGGTTGTGAATTGCTTTCATATTAGTATCTTTGAAATATTGGAAACACTCTATTTGTTCAACACTCTGGATTAAATTAGTTGTGAATTGCTTTCATATTAGTATCTTTGAAATATTGGAAACACTTCTTTCGAAACATTAGCGCTTAGCTCTTTAGTTGTGAATTGCTTTCATATTAGTATCTTTGAAATATTGGAAACACTCTCGCACGAATAAGCAAAGCGATAAGCCTGGTTGTGAATTGCTTTCATATTAGTATCTTTGAAATATTGGAAACACTTGGG
>CAYJBL010000003.1:26181-26849 GCA_964368115.1 uncultured Bacteroidales bacterium | reverse complement strand
AGTTTTACCATTTACTAAAACAAAAAGTTTTTCTACTAATATTGCTTTTAGTTCTGCGTATTTTTCATTTTGCTTTTCCTCAATACTTTCAACTATAAGCTTTTCATGACTTTTTGCCTTACGATCTTTTTGTGTTTTTGAGAACAGTTTTTTATCTATTACAACTCCACTTGTCGATGGGGTTGCTTTCATTGATGCATCTTTTACGTCTCCTGCTTTTTCACCAAAAATAGCTCTTAGTAATTTCTCTTCTGGCGATGGGTCACTCTCTCCTTTTGGAGTAATTTTACCTATCATTATATCGCCGGGCTTCACAAATGCACCTATTCTTATTATACCATTTTCATCTAAATCTTTTGTCGCCTGTTCACTAACATTTGGAATATCTGATGTTAATTCCTCCATTCCTCTTTTAGTTTCACGAACTTCTAATTGATAATCTGTGATATGTATAGATGTAAATAAGTCTTCTCTAACTACTCTTTCGTTTATAACGATAGCATCTTCAAAGTTATATCCTTTCCAAGGCATAAACGCAACCTTTAGGTTTCGCCCCAAAGCTAGTTCGCCTTTTTCTGTTCCATATCCTTCTGTTAGAATTGTTCCTTTTAAAACTCTCTGTCCTTTTGTTACTGTTGGACGAAGATTTACACATGTATTTTGATTTG
>CAYJBL010000003.1:9840-26151 GCA_964368115.1 uncultured Bacteroidales bacterium | reverse complement strand
TCTAGAGTCTTGTGCCACCATTTTTTCAATTCCTGTCCCAACTATTGGAGATTCAGGCTTTAATAATGGTACAGCCTGACGCATCATATTAGAACCCATCAATGCACGGTTTGCATCATCGTGTTCAAGAAATGGTATCAGTGATGCTGCTATAGACGCTATCTGGTTTGGAGCAACGTCCATCATACTAATCTTCTCTGGTTCAATCACTAGGTAATCACCTTCATTACGAGATCTTATTCTTTCAGATAAAAACCTTCCCGACTCATCAACCAAAGCATTAGCTTGTGCTATTACTTTTTCTTCTTCTTCCTCTGCTCCTAAATAAACAATATTATCAAAACTAACTACACCATTCTCTACTTTTCTATATGGCGTTTCAATAAATCCTAATTTATTTATTTTTGCATACACACACAACGAAGAAATCAAACCAATGTTTGGTCCCTCTGGTGTTTCTATAGGACATAAACGGCCATAGTGAGTATAGTGAACATCACGAACCTCAAAACCTGCTCTATCTCTCGATAAACCTCCAGGTCCTAAAGCTGACAGTCTACGTTTATGTGTCATCTCTGCTAATGGATTTATTTGATCCATAAATTGAGATAATTGACTTGTTCCAAAGAATGAATTAATTACCGATGATAATGTTTTAGAATTAATAAGATCCATTGGATGGAAAACTTCATTATCTCTAACATTCATTCTTTCACGTATTGTTCTTGACATTCTAGCAAGTCCAACACCAAATTGATTTGCAAGCTGTTCGCCTACTGTACGAACTCTTCTATTCGAAAGATGGTCAATATCATCAATGTCTGCTTTCGAATTTATTAGTTCTATTAAATATTTAATTATTTCTATTATGTCTTCTTTTGTAAGAATCTTGATATCTTCTCCAATTTGTAGATTCAATTTTTGATTTATACGATATCTACCTACGTCTCCTAAATCATATCTTTTATCCGAGAAGAAAAGTTTCTCTATTACATCACGTGCCGTTGCTTCATCAGGTGGTTCACTATTTCTCAATTGTCTATAAATATGAACTACTGCTTCTTTTTCTGAATTACATGGATCCTTTTGTAATGTATTATATATAATTGCAAAATCAGATAATTTTTGATTCTCTTTGTGAAGTAAAATTGTTTTTGCTCCTGAATCCACAATTTGTTCAACGTGATGATTCTCAATAACTACTTCTCTATCAATAATTATCTCATTACGTTCGATAGAAAAAACCTCTGCTGTATCTTCATCAACAAAGTCCTCGAACCATGTTTTTAGAACTCTTGCAGCAAGTCTTCTTCCAACCACCTTTTTTACAGCAGTTTTTGAGACTTTTATTTCATCTGCAAGGTCAAATATTTCTAAAATATCTTTATCACTTTCAAAACCAATTGCACGCAAAAGAGTTGTTACTGGTAATTTCTTTTTTCTGTCAATATATGCATACATAACAGAATTTATATCTGTTGTAAATTCGATCCACGAGCCTTTAAATGGAATTATTCTTGCTGAATATAATTTTGTTCCATTTGCGTGTAAAGATTGACTGAAGAACACCCCTGGCGATCTATGCAATTGTGATACCACTATACGCTCTGCACCATTTATTACAAATGTTCCACTTGGAGTCATATAAGGTACTGTTCCTAACCATACATCTTGAACTGAAGTTTCAAAATCTTCATGCTCGTCATCTGTACAAGATAGTTTAAGTTTTGCCTTTAAAGGCACACTGTATGTTAGTCCCCTTTCAATACATTGTTCTAATGTATAACGAGGAGGATCTAATGAGTAATCTAAAAACTCGAGAACAAAATTATTTCGAGTGTCTGTAATCGGAAAATTTTCCTGAAATACTTGATATAAACCTTCTGATTTTCTTTGATCAACTGTTGAGTCTAATTGAAAAAACTCTTCAAACGATTTTATCTGTATTTCTAAAAAATCAGGATACTCTAACTGATTTTTTGTAGTTGAGAAATTTATTCTTTGCTTTGTATTAACAGCCATTTATGCAATTATTAAATTTGAACCTAAACATTAACAACGAAAGGTTTAAAACCCAAATTGGGTTTTAAACCTAAAATTTATACCACAAAAGTCGTTTATTTAAGTTCGACTTCCGCACCTGCTTCTTCTAACTGAGATTTAAGTGCGTCTGCTTCATCTTTTGGAACTCCTTCTTTAATAGGAGCTGGAGTACCATCAACAAGAGCTTTAGCTTCTTTAAGACCTAAGCCTGTTAATTCTTTAACTAATTTTACTATTTGAAGTTTTGCTGCACCTGCAGATTTTAGGATTACATCGAAACTTGATTTTTCTTCTGCTGCTCCACCTTCTACTGCACCAACTGGACCTGCTACTGCAACTGCTGCTGCTGCTGGTTCTATTCCATATTCTTCTTTTAAAATATCCGCTAATTCTTTTACGTCTTTAACAGTTAGGTTTACTAATTCTTCTGCTAATTTTTTAAGATCTGCCATTTTAATTGATTTTTTAACTTGTTTTAACTTTATTTTTTTTATTCTCTTTCTGACATTGTTTTTACTAAACCTGCCAATGTATTTTTACCTGATTCGAGTTGCCCAAGAACTGTTTTAATTGGTGACTGTAATAACATTATAACGTCTCCAATAAGTTCTTCTTTTGATTTAAGACCCGCTAGAGCTTCTAATGATTCTACTCCAACGTAAATACTTTCTTCTGCATAAGCTGCTTTTAATAATGGCTTTTCATTTTTCTTACTAAGCTCTTTTATCAACTTTCCTGGAACATTTGCTGTGTTACAGAATAATACAGAAGTATTTCCTTTCAATGAGCCATACATCTCTTCAAAATTACCTTCAGATTCCTCCAAAGCTCTTTTGAAAAAAGTATTCTTTACAACGATCAGTTCTATGTCTTTATCGAAACATTTTTTTCTTAACTCATGTGTCTGCTGCGCACTTAGGCCAGCAACATCAGCCAAATAGAAATGATTATATTCCTCAATTCTAGTTTTTATCTGTTCGATAAGAGCACCTTTGTCTTCGCGTTTCATAATCCGACAATTTTTAATTACTAATTAAATGATTTAGGATCAACCTCAATACCTGGACTCATTGTACTTGAAAGGTAAACACTTTTCACGTAAGTACCTTTGGCTGCTGTTGGTTTAAGTTTAATTATCGTTTGATATAATTCGTTTACATTGTCAACGATTTTTTCTTCCTCAAAAGAAACTTTTCCAATTCCCGCATGTATGATACCATACTTATCGACTTTAAAGTCTATTTTACCTTTTTTCACGTCCTCTATAGCCTTTCCGATTTCCATCGTTACTGTACCTGTTTTAGGATTTGGCATCAAGCCTCTTGGTCCAAGAATTTTACCAAGACGACCAATTTTTGCCATTACCTGTGGCATAGTAATTATTATATCAATATCTGTCCAACCTCCTTGGATTTTATCTATATAATCATCTAAACCAACATGGTCTGCTCCTGCATCACGTGCTTCTTGTTCTTTCTCTGGAGTACACAATACCAAAACGCGAACTTCTTTTCCTGTTCCGTGAGGTAAAGTTGTAACGCCCCTAACCATTTGATTGGCTTTACGCGGGTCTACTCCTAAACGAACATCTACATCAACAGAGGCATCAAAACTAGTATAAGTAATTTCTTTTACCAATTTTGCAGCTTCTTGGATATCGTACTTCTTACCCTTTTCAACTTTAGCTAAAGCTTCTTTTCTTTTTTTGCTAATTTTTGTCATTTCAAAAAGTACATTAATTATTTTTTAATCGGAGATTCTCCCTTTACAGTGATCCCCATACTTCTAGCTGTGCCCGCAACCATACTCATTGCTGATTCTAGTGTAAATGCATTCATATCAACCATTTTGCCTTCAGCAATATCTTTAACTTGATCCCAAGTTATTGATCCTACTTTAGCACGGTTTGGCTCTTGCGAACCACTTTTAATCTTAGCTACATCTAACAACTGAACAGCTACTGGTGGTGTTTTAACAATAAAATCAAAAGACTTATCTCCATAATAAGTAATTACAACTGGCAGCACTTTGCCAGCCAATTCTTGAGTTCTTGCATTAAATTGTTTGCAAAACTCCATAATATTTAAACCTTTTGACCCTAATGCTGGACCTACCGGAGGAGATGGATTTGCGGCACCTCCTTTAATTTGCAGTTTAATAAAACCACCAATTTGTTTTGCCATAAGCTTCTGTTTCTAAATAAAGATTACTCTTTTTCTACTTGTATGAATCGTAACTCTAATGGTGTTTTTCTTCCGAAAATTTTAACCATAACTTTTAGTTTTTTCTTCTCTTCATACACTTCTTCAATCACACCACTAAAACCATTGAATGGTCCATCAATAACCTTCACAGGTTCTCCAACATAAAAAGGAACTCCAACTTCTTCTTCACTTTCGGCAAGTTCATCTACCTTACCCAAAATTCTAGACACCTCATCATTCCTTAATGGTATTGGCTGACCATCTTTGGTTCCAAGAAAACCTATCACCCCTGTCACCTTTCTTATAATATGCTCTATTTCACCGTCTAAAGCTGCGTATATAAGAATATAGCCAGGAAAAAAACTTCTTTCTTTATGAACTGGTTTTCCCTTTCGTACTTGATATACCTTTTCAGTTGGAATTAAAACTTGCGACACTTGCTCACTAAGTCGATATTTTGAAATTTCACTTTCTAAATATTCTTTAATTTTTTTTTCCTTACCGCTAAGTGCACGCACAACGTACCATTTTTTAACAATTTCCGCCATAATCCAACAAAAAAACTGGTTTAATAAAACATTCCGTAAACTATCTCCAAAACTTCTTTAAATGTGAAATCCATTACAAAGACAATTACAGCGAATATTAAGGAAGCAACCATAACTACAACAGCGCTACTCTGCAACTCAGACCATTTCGGCCAAGTTACCTTCTGCACTAGCTCGTTGTAAGTCTCTACGAAATATGCTTTAATTTTACTCATTTCTTTATATATCTTCGCACGGGAGGAGCGACTCGAACGCCCGACACCTAGTTTTGGAGACTAGTGCTCTACCAACTGAGCTACACCCGTATATATAAGCAAGCAAGATTCATAATATTTAAATCTCGCTTACTTACTATTTATTATTATTATTCTACAATTTCAATTATCTGACCAGCACCTACTGTTCTACCTCCTTCACGAATTGCGAAACGAAGACCTACATTACATGCTACTGGGTAAATAAGTTCTACTGATATTGTTACGTTATCACCTGGCATTACCATTTGAACTCCTTCTGGAAGTTGGATTTCACCTGTAATATCTAATGTTCTTAAGAAGAACTGTGGGCGATAGTTATTGTGGAAAGGAGTGTGACGACCACCTTCTTCTTTCTTTAATACATAAATCTCAGCTTTGAATTTTGTGTGTGGTTGAATTGTTTTTGGAGCAGCAATAACTTGACCTCTTTTGATCTCATCTTTATCTACACCACGAAGCAATAAACCTACGTTATCTCCAGCTTCTCCTGTATCCAAAATTTTACGGAACATTTCAACTCCTGTAACAACTGTTTTACGAGCTTCTGCACCTAATCCAATAATATGAACCTCTTCACCTGTATTAACAACACCTGTCTCAATACGACCTGTCGCTACTGTACCACGACCTGTAATCGAGAATACGTCTTCAACTGGCATTAAGAATGGTTTTTCATTATCACGTGGAGGAATTGGAATCCATGCATCAACTGCATCCATTAATTCCATTACTTTATCTTCCCACTCTGGCTCTCCATTAAGTGCTCCTAGAGCAGAACCACGAATAACAGGACCATTGTCACCGTCAAATTCATAGAAACTTAATAGATCGCGAACTTCCATTTCTACTAACTCTAATAACTCTTCATCATCTACCATATCAACTTTGTTTAAGAAAACAACGATTTTTGGTACGTTTACCTGACGAGCTAAAAGGATATGTTCACGAGTTTGTGGCATAGGACCATCTGTAGCAGCTACTACAAGAATAGCTCCGTCCATTTGAGCTGCACCCGTTACCATGTTTTTCACATAGTCAGCGTGACCTGGACAGTCAACGTGTGCATAGTGACGAGACTCAGTTTGGTACTCAACGTGAGCAGTGTTAATTGTTATACCTCTTTCTTTTTCTTCTGGTGCATTGTCGATTGAATCAAAATCCATTACAGCACAAAATCCCTTCTTTGCTAATACTTTTGTGATAGCAGAAGTTAATGTAGTTTTACCATGATCAACGTGACCAATAGTACCGATATTTACGTGCGGTTTCGACCTTTCAAATTTTTCTTTAGCCATAGCTCAAAAAATTAATTAATAATTAAACTTACTTAAAATAATATAAACGAGCCAATGATGGGAATTGAACCCATGACCTCTTCCTTACCAAGGAAACGCTCTACCCCTGAGCTACATTGGCACCTATTGAGCGGGAAACGAGACTCGAACTCGCGACCCTCAGCTTGGAAGGCTGATGCTCTACCAACTGAGCTATTCCCGCATCCTAGAGTGGGGGGAGAAGGATTCGAACCTCCGAAGTCGTACGACAACAGATTTACAGTCTGCTCCAGTTGGCCACTTTGGTATCCCCCCAACATTTTATTTGAGCCAATGAACGGACTCGAACCGCCGACCGGCTGATTACAAATCAGCTGCTCTACCAACTGAGCTACATTGGCAAATAAAATAATTCACACATTTAAAGATCTTAAATCCTTTTCGTGAAAAAGGTCTGCAAATGTATGAACTATTTATTAAACTGCAAAATTATTTTTAACTTTTTTTCGTTTTTTTATTCTCGCTGCTTTTCTTTAAACTTTTTTATCTGTCTTCGTAATGCATCAACAGCCAAATCTACAGCCTCTTCAAAAGTCTTACATTGCTTTTTCGCAAAAAGATCTGTACTGTGCGGTATATCAATTTTTATCTCCGCCACCTTATTTTCATTATCTTCTGCGTTGTCAAGCTTAAGAATAACCTCTGCTCCCATAATATTATCTGCCACTTGATTTAATTTTCCTACTTTAGATTCTATGTAATCTAATAACTTTTTGTCTGCGTCAAAACGCACTGATTGCACTTTAATGTTCATAATTACCTCCTTTTATGCCCTTGGATGGGTTTGTTTATAAATATTCTTAATTTTATCTATTGTATTATGTGTATAGACTTGAGTTGCCGCTAAATTCGCGTGCCCCAATAGTTCTTTTATCGCATTTAAATCAGCTCCGGCATTTAACATGTGTGTTGCAAAAGTATGTCTTAGCACATGCGGACTCCTTTTTTCAATTTCTGTAATCATAGATAAATAATGATTTATTTTTCTATAAACATATTTATCATACATTTTATTTCCTTTTTGTGTAACAAATATCCAATCATTAGTCGAAAATTGATACCCTTTTTCTTTTTTTGCTTCGCAATATTTATTATACATATTAATAATGTAAATATTCAATGGGCACAATCTTTCTTTATTTCTTTTCCCTAAAACTTTCACATTCATACTTGCAATACTAATGTCTTTATGTTTTAAGTTTATCAATTCAGAAAGTCGCATTCCCGTATTATAAAACATCTCTATCATAAATTTATCTCTAATTCCTTCGAAAGAATTTTGGAAAATTTCATCACTATTTACCTTATTCATTTGTTCTTCTCTAACAAATACAGGCAGACGTTTACTTACTTTGGGAGATGTTATTTTTTGCAATGGATCATAATCTAATAGATTATTCTTTCGCAAATACTTTACATACGACTTTAAACTGGATAATTTTCTATTTATTGACCTTGCAGAAAGGCCACTTGCTGACAAACTAGCCAGCCATGCGCGGATATTATGAAAAGTAAGGATATTTTCTACTGGTGACTTTTCTAAACCAGTAAAAGAACAATATTGATTTAAATCTAATTCATACGACTTTACCGTATGAACTGAATACCGTTTTTCATTTTGTAGATATATAATAAAAGGCCTAATATCCATATTAATCATATTTCAATTGCGAAATATAATAAATTAATACGAAACTAAACCTCTAAAGTTTTAAAAAAAGTATATTTTTTTCTTTTCTTAAATATTTTCTTGCTGGCTTCTTAATTGCTGCACATATATTGCATGCAATCTTTCTGCGCGCTTTGTTATTGATGGCTTTTCAAAAGCTTGACGGCGTCTCATTTCTTTTACAACACCTGTCTTTTCAAATTTTCTTTTAAAACGCTTTAAAGCTCTATCAATACTCTCGTTATCTTTTAATTGTACGATAATCATATCTTTCTTTTTGTTAAATATTTATTATTAAAAATAGGGCTGCAAAGTTATAAATTAAATATTTACCAACAAATTTTTTTTAAACAAATTCCTTATTTATTATTTTATTTTCAAAAACACCGTCATCGCGAACGTAGTGTGGCGATCTTTCTTTTACGTCATTGCGAGAAGCAACGCGACGAAGCAATCTCTTAATTCCGCCGTAGGCGCGGATATTCATCTGTGCTTACTGAATGCGAAGCAATACATATTTTTGCAATAAAAAACATTCGTTTTGTCTTCATGCCAGACAGGCACGTGTGAGAACCGTCATCGCGAACGAAGTGTGGCGATCTGTTCTTTTTGACTTAACTCTTGGGTGCAACACACCTACGTAGATTCCCACGCCTCGAAGGAGGCATTAAATTTTCGCTCTAATAATGACCATAGGCTGTAAGAGCAAGAACAAGCAATTCCTGTTCTTTTATCTCATAAACCAAACGATGCTTGGTATTAATTCTGCGAGACCATACCTCACGAGAGAAACCTTTAAGCTGTTCGGGCTTACCTATTCCAATTCGTGGCTTCTCCTCTAATTCAAGCAAAATAGTATTAATCTTAACTACAAGTTTCTTATCCCCTGCTTTGAGATGCTTGTTAATGTGTTCCTTTGCAAGAGGAGTAAGACTTACAACATAGCTCATAATCCAAGTTCTTCTTTCACTTCACTCCACGGTCTACATTGACCTGCATCTACTTGCTCTAAACCTCGCTCTATAGCTTCAATATTCTCTGGGATATCAAAATATGAGTCTTTACTTGGACTTGGATTAATCCTAATCTCGGTGCTTGGATTAAGTTCAATTATCCCCTGCTTACTCTTTAATACAACCTTTTCCCTAAATGCAAGTTCTAAATACTTACTAAGATTATTCCTAAACTCTGTTACTGTCACTAAAATCATAATTGCAAGTTTTATGTAAATTTTTCTGTACAAAATTAGTGCTTTTTTGTGTGATTTGCAAAATAAAAATAGATACCCTTTATCTAGATTGTGCAACATGCCTACATAGATTGCCGCACCGCTGCGCTCTTCGTAATGACGGTACATTTTTTTACGTCTTTGCGAGCGAATGTGAAGCAATCCATATCCCTAAAAAACATTTAATCCTTTAATTCCAAAATACTAATATTTTTATTGTACTTTTGCATAAAGCAAAACACGAATATTAAATAAATGATAAAATAAAAATTTAAACAAATAAAATATTGAACTATTAACCTTGTTCTTTATCTACAAAACCGCCAGTTTTAATAGACCACAAAAGAATAAGTTACGGACAGTTCATGCTCACAGCGTGGATTATTTGTTCTTATTTATGTGGTCGGGTGTCTGGCGGGACCTGTAGATGTGATAAGAAAAACGAAAATCCACGCTTTTTTTATGGTACATATCGGCAAAGAAATAAAAATAGAACTGCAACGACAAGAACGCTCTGTTACTTGGCTGGCAAAAAAACTACACTGCGAACGCACAAATGTATATAGCATTTTTAAACGACAAAGTATTGATACTTCATTGCTGCTACGTCTATCCGAAATACTGAATTATAATTTCTTTATTCTCTATGTAAATGAACTAAATATACGTGAATAATTTTCTACATAAACGTGATTTATTATAACGCAATATATTAATCATCTAAAGTTTTTGATAATACATTTGAACCGATGAAAAATTTGACAAATGAATTCTGTCCGCTATAATTATATAGTATGACAAATAAAAGATTCATAAATTCATTAACAAAAATAAACAGGAGAGTGAATATGAAACGAACATGAAAAATACTCATTGTATATTCTGCAAAAAACAATGATATTTTTCATCGAGAGTTCCATCTGACCGATAAAATAGAAATTAAAAATATAACAGATGAAAAAATATAATATTAAAAATAACAAATTAAAAAGTTTATTAATTGGTTTGGGTATTGCGGGTTTAACATTCGGTGGCACATCTTGTGGCGATAAGGGTGAAGATCCAAAACCAACACCATCACCAATTCCGACGGTTCAACGCACAATTTATGTTGATTTTGCAGACACAGAATATTCTGTAAGTGCCGAAATATTTTATGATTATTTGCAAACATTGTCCGATTCTGCGGCCAAGGATGATATCAAAAACGTATTATTAAAACCGGTTGGTTCACACGACCGTGCGGGCGCCGTTAATTGGGAAGAATTCACAAATGAATTAGAGGTGTTAAACAACAAAAGCAATGGTAAAATTATGGGTTCAAAAGCCGATACATTGAAAGTTGATATCAATAAAATTTCCGAATTGGATGAACAACGTTTGACCGCATTGAATTTCACCGTTCGTGATTATTTTGGTCGTCAAAGACAATAAAATTGTGGTTTTGTTAAAAAAAACACCCGTTTGGGTGTTTTTTTGTGGATTGCCGCGCCTTGCCCGCAATGACGGGCTGGGGGTGTTTTTTTTTTTTGCACTCCTCGCAATGACGGCACGTGCAACAAAAAAAACTCGCTCAGCATTCGGATAAATTATTTTGTATTGTGCATTGTTATTCTCCTCAGAATGGCGGGGTATGAGGAGAATAACAAAAAATAAATTCACGTATCAAAATATTTTAATATTTTTGCACAATACATATATCATATAAAAATACAATGACATTAATAAAATCAATCTCAGGAATTAGAGGAACAATTGGCGGAAAACAAGGAGAAAACTTAAGCCCGATTGATATAGTAAAATTTACAAGCGCATACGCTACATGGATAAAACAACAATCATACTCATCAAACAAAATTGTTGTAGGTAGAGACGCTCGTATCTCAGGTAAAATGGTAGAAAATATTATTACCTCTACTCTAATTTCCCTTGGTTTTGATGTTATAAACATTGGTTTAGCTACAACTCCTACAACTGAATTTGCTGTTACAAACGAAAATGCAGCTGGCGGTATAATAATCACTGCCAGTCATAACCCAAAACAATGGAATGCTTTAAAGTTACTAAATAACAAAGGTGAATTTTTAAATGCAAATGACGGTGAAGAGATATTAATACTATCGGAAAGCAACGATATTATTTTTTCTGATGTTGACCAACTTGGAAAAATTACAGAAATAAACAATTATGAAAAATATCATATCGAATCGATCCTAAATCTTAAGCTTGTTAATGTAGAGTCAATAAAAGCTGCAAATTTCAAAATTGCAATCGACTGTGTTAATTCAGTTGGAGGCATTGCAATTCCTGCCTTACTTAAAGCTTTGGGCGTTACAAATACTCTTGAATTATATTGCGAACCAAATGGGCTTTTTCCGCACAATCCAGAGCCTCTTCCAGAGAATTTAACCGATATTTCTGAATTAATCACTAAAGAAGGAGCTGACATTGGTTTTGTTGTTGACCCTGATGTAGATAGATTAGCAATTATATGTGAAGACGGCTCTATGTTTGGCGAAGAATATACCCTTGTTGCTGTATCCGATTACATTTTGTCAAAAACTCCAGGCAATACAGTTTCAAACTTATCTTCTACACGTGCTTTAAGAGATATTACAGAAAATTATAACCAAACATACGCAGCTGCAGCAGTTGGTGAAGTAAATGTTGTTGCTAAGATGAAAGAAACAAATGCCGTTATTGGCGGCGAAGGTAATGGCGGGGTAATATATCCTGAATCGCACTATGGTAGAGACGCTTTAGTTGGGATAGCACTATTTCTAAGTTATTTGGCAGAAAAAAAGCAGAAAGTTTCTGAAATTAGAAAATCATTCCCAGAATATTTTATATCAAAAAATAAAATCGAACTCAACGAAAATATCAATCCCGATGAAATTCTATCTGAAATTTGCAAAAAATTTGCAGAATATCCGATACAAACTATTGATGGAGTAAAAATTGAATTTCCTGAAACCAAAGAATGGATTCACCTAAGAAAATCTAATACCGAACCTATCATAAGAATCTATTCGGAAAGTAAGGATAAAGATAGTGCTGACAAGCTTGCAAATATGATAATCAAGGAAATACTAGGATAATAATTCGATAATAGTGATTTTACCAGAAAATTTTGAAAGTAAAATTGGGTTTGATTTTATTAGAGAAAAAATAAAGTCATACTGCATGGGAGTTGCTGCTCGAGAACTTGTAGATAATATTTCGTTTTCGACTAACATTGATTTTATTAATCGTGCTTTATCTGAAACAGAAGAAATGCTCGGAATCTACAGATTAAAAAATGATTATCCGGCAAAACACTACCCAGAAGTAGCAACTGCTTGTGCAAAATTAAACACAAAAGCTGCATGTTTGTCGCTAGATGACTTGGTAAACATTAGAAGTGTTTTAGAAATCTCAAAATCCTTGGTTCAATTTTACATTAAATTTGGTAATTCGGACTATCCATTTTTGTACAAGCGCGTAAAAAACATTCACTATCCCTCTTACCTACAAGAAAGGCTAAATGCGACATTATCAAAACACGGACAAATAAAAGATAGTGCATCAATTCAACTGCGCGATATTCGAAAACGCCTAGGAGATGCACAAGGTAATTTAACAAAAAACATCAATAGCATATTATCTACATTTCGCACAAACGGCTGGATTGGAAGAGATTTATCTCCAACTTTAGTGAATGGACGTTTAGTTTTACCAATAGAATCGACATTCAAACGAAAAGTTGATGGTTTTATACACGACGAATCGGCAAGTGGAAAAACTGCCTACATAGAGCCCCGCGAAGTTATGAACTTAAATAATTCTATTCGTGAACTTGAATTAGAAGAGAATAGAGAGATTCAGAAAATCCTTATTGAGTTAACAGAAGATTTCAGACCATACAAAGATGAATTTAAATCCTTATCCAAATTAATTGCCGAACTAGATTTAATAAGAGCAAAAGCAATTTTTTCGGATTCGATAGAGGCGATTAAACCTAGCGTTGAGGACAAACCCAAATTAGAAATAATCAGAGCACGGCATCCACTGCTACACCTAAGTCTAAAGCGCGACAACAAAGAAGTTGTACCACTCAACTTTAACCTTAACAACGAAAGTCGCATTTTGCTAATAAGCGGCCCAAATGCTGGCGGGAAAAGTGTGAGTCTAAAAACCACTGCACTAATTTCGTACATGCTTCAGTGCGGGATGCTTGTTCCTGTAGGAGGCACAAGTGTTATTGGGATTTTTGAAAATATTTTTCTTGATATTGGAGACCAACAATCTATTGACAATGACCTAAGTACATACTCTTCGCACTTAACAAACATGAAAATGTTCTTGAAAAATTCTAACGAAAAAACACTTGTTCTTATTGATGAATTTGGATCAGGAACAGACCCAATAATCGGTGGCGTGATAGCCGAAGCAATACTTGAAGATTTAAATAATAAACATGTATGTGGGGTAATCACAACACACTACTCTAATCTGAAAATTATGGCTTCTAATTCTAATGGTATTCAAAATGCTGCAATGCTAATTGACCAGAACAAAATGATGCCAACATTTATTTTAGAAACAGGTATCCCCGGAAGTTCTTACGCCATAGAAATAGCTCAACGAATTGGTCTTCCGCATAGTATAATCGAAAATGTAAAAAATAAATCTGGTGCCGATAATATTAATATTGATAAATTTTTACGCAGAGTACTAAGAGATAAAAAATATTGGGAACAAAAACGAAAAGAAATTCGCATAAAAGAAAAACAACTCGAAGAGACTATCGATAAAAATGTAATTGCATTAGAAGATTTAAAAAATAAAAAGAAACAGATTATTGATAATGCACGTAAAGAATCTGAACAGTTACTTGCAGATGTAAATAAAAACATTGAGAATACTATTCGAAAAATAAAAGAAAGTGATGCCGACAAAGAAGTTACAAAAAATGCTAGAGAAGAAATTCAGAATTTTACTGCTAACTTAAAAAACGAGCAAAACGAACTTGACAAAAAAGATAATATCAACGAGAAACTACAATTCTACAAGAAGAAACAAGATAAGAAACAGAAAGACGATAAGAAACTTGAATTTGTAAATATTGATAAAACGAAAATCAATATTGGTAGCAAAGTTCGCTTAAAAGGTCACGATACTATTGGAGACGTAATTGATATTAGCGAAAAAAATGCAGTTGTAAGCTACGGCAGTATTTATACTACTGTACCTTTTGATAAACTTGAGAAAGTTGATAATCATAACACCAAGGAACCTAAGTCTAATTCATCTAAACATCTATTTAATTATAACGAAAAAGTTCTAAATTTCAATTCACATATTGATGTTAGAGGCGATCGATTAAATGATGCAATACAAAAGATAACCGAGCTTGTTGATGAAGCAATAATGCTAAGTTTTAAAGAATTAAAAATATTGCATGGTAAAGGGAACGGTATCTTAAGGAGTAATATTCGCGCCTACCTAAGAACTATACCTCATGTTGAAGCGTGCTACGACGAGGATATTAGATTTGGAGGTAGTGGAATTACTATTGTAAAATTAAAATAAAAAAGGGACTGATAAAAGTCCCTTTTTAGTGTCAATATTATTTGCTTGACTAATAAATAGTCATGACATATTCTACCCTTGCTTGAATGCCTTCTTGAGATTTTGCGTTTTCGATTGAGGCATATATATCATAAGTTTCTTTTAATAACGACTTTACGACACTTTCCGAAACATCTTCTGCCACATTAAGCATAATATTATTCATAAAATCATCATTATTAGGAAATTCTACGATTTTATATTCATTATTATAAATACCTGCTAACTCAACTGCTTTTTTTACAGCATCATTTAATCCTCCTATTTCATCAACAAGACCTATTTTTAAAGCATCGACACCGCTCCAAATGCGCCCTTGCCCTATTGAGTCTACAACTTGTGTTGAAATGTTTCTTCCTTCAGAAACTCTTCCTATAAATAATGTGTAAAAATCTTCTACGCCACGCTGAATTATTTCTCTTTCAGAATTGTTTACTGGACGTGTAAAATCTCCAAAATCTGAATAAGTATTTGTTTTTACTCCGTCTACTCCGATTCCAATTTTTTCAGTCAATAATTCACTTACATTTGGAAGCATGCCAAATACTCCAATTGAGCCTGTTACTGTATTTGGTTGAGCAAAAATATATGACGCAGGACATGCAATATAATACCCCCCTGATGCTGCATAATTCCCTATAGTAACTACTACTGGTTTAATTTGATTGGTTAGCGACACTTCTCTCCACATTATCTCAGAAGCAAGTCCACTTCCTCCTCCTGAATTAATACGCAGAACTACAGCTTTCACATCATCATTTTTTCTTGCATCTCTTATTAATTCTGCATAATAATCTCCTGCTATTCCTCCTTTTTCTTCATCTCCATCAACTATATCACCTTGCGCAAAAATCACTGCAATTTCGTTGTCCGAACCATTATCTGACGTTCCGCTCAATTTCATTTTATTGTAACGCTGTAAGCTTATCATAAAATCATCACTATCTTCTTCATTTGATTTTGCTTGTAATTCAGCTAATATTTCATCATAATATCTTATGCCATCAATCATCCTATGTTTTAAAGCGGATTGCGCGTCATACACCAAAAATTTATCCGCATACTCATTTAATTTAGAGACTTCTATATTCCTTGCTTCCGACACATTATTGCAAATATGATCCCAAAGACTATTTAACAAAATCGAATTCTGCTTCCTATTTGCCCATGTCTAAAAATTTGCATTTCTACTCCTGCTTTTTTCAAAGCATTTTTAAAAAACATAACTTGAGTTGCTAAACCTTTCCATTCTATTCCTCCTTGGGGATTCATATATATTTTATCTGCAACAGATGCGATATAATAAGACGTTTGAGAGTAAATCGAAGAATAGCTAATAATAAACTTTCCTGATTCCTTGAAATCCAACAACTTATTTCTAATTTCTTCTACTGTTGCCATTCCCGAAGGAATAACAG
>CAYJBL010000003.1:0-9830 GCA_964368115.1 uncultured Bacteroidales bacterium | reverse complement strand
TTTCGCTTTTTCTATTGTTTTTAAAACATCGTTTAGTCCAATTACAGGCGATGTTTCAAAAGATACAAAATCAAAATTATCAAATGGAGAACCTTCTTTTTTATCAGGAATTGCCTGAGATAAGTCTATCCTTAAAACAGATCCATCTGTAACTTCTATATTCTGTGTTCCAATGTCAGAAAATAATTCAGATACTAAATTTGCTGATATGCTTATCAAAATCATTATCGCTACAAAAAATGTAATTAAACTACCTAATATTGTAGCTAAAGTATACTTAAAAAAACTATTCATAAATACATAATTTTATTTTAAAAATAAATGACGTAGGGAAATCTACACGACAAAACTATAAAAATAAATTCAATAAAGAACAATATTCATTTTATTTATGTGAATAAAACAACAAACAAAACACATTCATTCACATGAAAATCAATAACATAAACAGAACAACAACAAATGGAATTATTGCTCATAATTCTACAATCATACCATTTGATGCTAAATATATGATTTCTCATGCACCAATAACTATTCAATACTAAAATCATGATAGCAAGATTTACAATTATTTTCAGCATTATTTTTTGTTTACTATCAAGTGGTAAACTTCTTGCACAAAACCAAATAATACACAATATTCCATTTAGCACTTCTGGACAAGATATGTGGCAAAACAATAGTACGTTTAATATTGATATGTCACACGAACTTTATAATATTTCTATTGACAGTACTTACAGTGGATTTAACATTGTCAATATTGATGGAAACATGTACTATTTTGCAACAGCTTTAGGGATGAAACTTTTTTTAAACTCAGCATTTCATATGAATGGGTTTTCGGATGGAACAGTTGATGTTGATTATCCTATTACAGTTACACTTGAACTACCTGACAACAATACGTTTAACCCTGGCGAAACAATTGACATTACATCGTCATACATTGTTACAGGCGGAGAAATAACATCTCATTTTCCAACAGATGGAAACATATCTCTAGACTTAAAATATGGCGTTGGCCTAAGCCAATCACTTGGGGTATATTTAGCTGGTGGTGGAGAAAATATTCAGGTAATACCGCCTACCAACATTCCTTTAGTTCCAAGTGGAGATGCTCCAATTCCTCATGATTCTGTCTTAGTTTTTTCAATAAATAGTGATGGTTCAGATGCATTTCCTTGTGATATTGGCGGGGGGACATCTGCTTATTGCGACCCTGCAAATCTTCCACTCAACCTTAATAATGCGCTAGGCATGGGGATTGATGGGGATATTAACTTTCCTATTATCAACTTAACGACAAATCTTAACAACACAACCTTAGAAGCCGAAGCTACTGACGATTGGTTAAATATTAATATGGATATATTGCCATTTTTAAGTTTTATGTCGAGCTCACTTCCTGCTCCTAATGGCCCTGCTCTGAATCAGAATATTGCTCTACTTGAAGGTGCAGAAGTTGCGCATACTTCAAATAGTTTTGGTTTCGACTTTACAACAAGTCATACAAGTTTTGATATGGGTCTGAATCTTATTAATAGCTTAAAGCAAGAGTTTGAATTTGCTCCAGACATTATGGCTACAATAAAATTTGAAACAGAACTCGAATACATCGAAAAACGACCAAATGGTGCGACTGTAAACCAGGGTAGTTCGGACTCTGTAACATTTAAAATTGGGAATACATTAAGTATTACATACCCTTGTAGCGGATGGGAATCTATTGATATAATAAGCGTTACGTATAATATTGTTCCTACTTTCTCTAATTTCACAAGATCTAATATGGCTTCTGAATATTCTATAGAAGCTATGAATTTTCAGATTAATGTTGAGAATGACGCTACAGACTACTGTCACCCAAATGCAGATTGCACGTCTTTACTTTCAGATACAGATGAATCGCTAAGCTCTTCTCTAATTCTATTTAATAATAATTGGGAGCTTCCAGGTTTTCAGGAGAATGTAACAAACGGAGGAGGAACATTAATTCCAAACCCTGCATTTGCAATAAATGTTGTATCAAGTGATGTTACATGTGCTGGAGATACCACAGGGATAATCACGACAACAGCTATCAATTCAGCAGGCCCATATACATGGACATATACACCCGGCACAACAAATACACCTGATGGAAATGTGGACGAAATAACAGTCCATGCAGGACAATACACTGTTGTTGTGACAGATGCATTTGGCTGCCAATTATCTAATGAAGTAAAAATCAAAAATGCAAATCCTGCTCTTAATCTCAATTTTACTGATATTAATAATGTTCGATGCCACGATGACACTACAGGAAGTGTAAATTCTAACGTAACAGGCGGCGTTCCTCCATATTCTTATTTTTGGAATCTCCCTAATACTCCTACAACACCAAACATTAACAATCTTGTAACGGGCGTCTACACTTTAAGTGTTTTTGATGCTTTAAACTGTGAAATTGTTGATTCTATATTTATTGACCAGCCAGGCGAACCGCTTGCGCAGTTTTCGATAACAACAAGTCCTCCATGCTTTGGAGCAAGTGAAGGAGCCATTGACATCAATATATCAGGCGGCACATATCCTTATCAGTATATTTGGAATAACGGACAAACATCTCAAGATTTAGTAGATATTCCAGCTGGCACATATTTTGGGACAGTTACAGATGAAAATAATTGTAGCTTAGAATATAGTTTTGATATTAGCGAACCGAATCCTTTTAACATACAGATTTATACAGAGGATGTTATTTGCTATGGGATAAATTCTGGAATAATAGACCTGACAATTGATGGCGGGACACCTCCATACACATACAATTGGAGCAACGGAAACACAACTCAAGACATATCAAATTTGTTTCCAGGTGCTTATTCTGTAACAATTACTGACGCGCGAGGGTGCGTTGCCGATACAATAACAGAGATAAACCAAACTAGTCTTCCTCTTCACTCTACTATTGATGAAGAACAAATCAGATGCTTTGGAGAAGCAAATGGACAAATTGACCTAAGTGTATTCGGAGGTACACCTCCATATTTTTATGAGTGGAATAATAATGAAATTAGCGAAGATATTAATAATCTTATTCCTGGTGTTTACATTGTTAGTATAACCGATGCTAATGGATGTTTCATCATAGATTCTACCGAAATATATCAATCAGCACAACCTCTTTTAGGTGTAATTACCACTTCGAATGTCACGTGTAACGGAGGAGAAGATGGCAATATCTATCTTGATGTAATGGGAGGAACTCCTCCAAATACATTCCAATGGTCTAACAACAGTTGGTCAGAAGATCTTATTGGTGTTACTGCTGGAATATACTCTGTCACAATTACAGATGCTAACGATTGTCAATTCCATACAACAACAGAAATCACAGAACCTACTCCACTTATTATTCAATCGATGGACAACCCAACAATTTGCCATGGGCAAACAACCGAAATTGGAATAGGAACTATCTCTGGAAGTATAGAACCATATTCTATTGTTTGGAATAACGGAGATAATGGAATGACAACGCTTGTTGCTCCATTGCAAACAACAACATATTTTGCAACTGTATCTGATGCTATAGGATGTACAACCGAAGTAACTAATGTTACGGTTTATGTTCACCAACCACTAGAAATGGCCGTAGCTGCGTCAGAAGAAATTGTTTGCCCAGGTGCACTAGTTGAATTTGATGTACAAATTGAAGGTGGTGGCGTTGTTGGAAACCAAGTGTTTGTGAATGATAGTTTATATAATCTTCCTGTTGTACTAGAAATTGCTAAAACCACTAATTTTAATTTCGAAGTATTCGATTCATGTAATTTTAAAAGCGTAAGAGTAACTAAACGCATAGAAACCTATCCTCTCCCATCCGTAAACATTGCGTTGGGTGCGACTAGTGGATGCTCACCATTAAGAGTGCAATTTCATGAAACTAGTCCACACGTAGGACAAAAATATACTTGGAATTTTGATGATGGTGATTTTAATAACTTATCATTTGATAAACACCCTGTTCATATTTTTTATAATGCACGAACATACGATGTAAATCTAAATATTTTATCAATGGACGGATGTTCGGTTGATTCTATTATCCCAATAATTGTTCACCCAAAACCTGATGCTGAATTTAAAACTAATACAAATTCAGTTACAATGGCTAACCCAACAATACTTTTCACAAACTATAGCCACGGAGGGTTCTTTTATGATTGGAACTTTGGTGATGGAAATATAAGTGATGATGAAAATCCATCTCACACATTCACTATGCCGGGAGAATTTTATGTCTCACTAAAAACGACTTCACTACATGGGTGTATTGATTCGGTAGGAACAAATGTAGCTGTTACAAATGAACTTGCATTTTATGCACCTACAGCATTCACACCAAATAATGATGAACTAAACGAAGAGTTTATAATTTTCATTGACGGTATGACCCCTGACACTTTTATCATGAAAATATATGATAGATGGGGTGAGATTATTTATTCAACAAACAATATTGACGAAGGCTGGAATGGTAGACACAAAGACAGAATTTGCGATAGTGGAGTTTATATCTGGGAAGTAGAATTTGTTGATAGATACGGAAACAAATACAGCAAGCATGGAAATGTAACTTTACTTAGATAAGTTAAAGTTTTTGTACATTCTATTAAAACATAATTAATAGGTATAAAACAATTTTTAGATATTTTTTCTTGGATTAAAAGTGTACGACAGAGAAAATATATGAGAATACAAACCTGCGCTCTGGTTTGCAATATTTGTAAATGCATAATCTAAGTTAAACCCAAAATATTTTACTCCAACACCAATATTCGGTTGCCATGTAAAATTAGTTGTATTATCAAAATCTGGAATTTGTTGAAGATTATTCACACCTAATCTTGCAAACACAATATTTGCATAAGCCAACTCAAGGCCTAAAGTAGGATCAATGCTTGCTAAATCTGTTTTTATTACCGTACTTCTTTTTCCATCAGTTGTTGTAATTATTCCAAGCTCTGAATGTAGAGAAATTTTTTCGGACATATCCCATTGATACGCTGCTCCTAATATCAGTCTGGGCAAACTTATCTCTAATCCATTTTCTGGAATATCATTTCCTGTTAATTCAAATGCATCTTGAAAATTTTCATGATGAAATTGCCATGCATTAAAAGTACTTGTTGCATCTCTGAGCATTGTTCCAAACTGCCAGTTATTTATCTCATAGCTAGCAGAAAGGTCTAATCCAAACCCCCAAGCTGTGGCAAATTCGCCTACAATTCTATGTATTAATTTTATATTTCCTCCAACTGTTAATCCTTCTATTGGCAACACTCTAGCATAGGAAAATAAAAATGCATAATCAGCAACCGAAAATGAACTTATTCTATCATACCTAATATTCCCATCACTGTCTACTAAATCCAAAGTGTTAGGTATATCATCAACCCCGAAACGTATCATTGAAAATCCTGCAGCAGATCTATCATCTAATTTATACGTAGCTCCAATAAAATCATATTTTGCAATTCCTGCAAAGTACTCAGAATGTAAAGCTCCAATTTCTATTTGCTTTTCTGAATATAACATTCTAGATGGATTCCAATAAGAAGAGTAAATTCCGCTCGAAGATGCGACCACAGAATTTCCCATCCCTAAGGCTCTAGCACCCACTCCTATTGATAAAAATTCATTACTATACTTTGGTGCTTCTTGTCCAAACAATATTTGTACTGAAATAAATATTATTAGGAGTATGTTTAGGATAAACTTCATAAATATAACTGTATTCTAAAACAAAATAACGAAATTATAAGCCTTTAATTATAATTTATTGCAAAAAAAACATATTTTTGGCGTTTTAGCTCAATTTGAATATTATATTTATGAAACGAACATGAAAAATACTCGTTGTACATTTCACACAATACAAAGTTTCGATTAAGCGAGCGCAATTGAACTTGTTCATAATTGCCAAGCACGAGAAACTTATGCAATGATATTTTTCATTGAGAGTTCCATACGACCTATGAGATAATAATAAAAATATAACGTATGAAATTATATAAATTTATTCCTTCAGCAATCACAAGTTTAAACCTGCTTTGTGGACTTTTTGCTATTATATTTGCATCAAACAATCGATTTGATTTAGCAGTTTACTCTATTTTAGCTGCTGGAATTTTTGATTTATTCGACGGTTTTGCAGCTAGGTTACTACATGCTACATCTGAATTTGGGAAACAATTAGATTCACTTGCTGACATCATTAGCTTTGGGGTTGCACCTTCAATTATGCTTTATATGATATTCCCCGAATCATGGTGCACAATTTATGGTGTAGACCTTATGCCATTTTCAGCATTTTTTATTGCGTTATTCTCAGCATTCAGGTTAGCAAAATTCAATATTGATGAATCACAAACTTCCGAATTTAGAGGGCTACCAACCCCTGCTAGCGCGTACTTTATTGTTTCTATTGTGTATTCATACTTTCAAGGTGACACTATTTTGAATAATAGTCTTAATAATTGGGGCTTTTTTACGGCAATATCAATTCTTATATCAATTCTCATGGTAAGCCGAATCAAACTTATTTCATTTAAAGTTAAAAATTTTACTTTCAACAAAATTATTTGGCACATAATATTGCTTTTAGGTAGCGTAATATTGTTAATAATATTTAATTTTTTAGGAATAAGCTTTGCAATTATTTTATATCTTGCCGTCTCATTAGTAAAACAAATTTTTGAACAAAAAAATAATTAAAAAATGAAGTTTGTAGCACAAATAAACATTATGCCATTAAAAGCACTATTAGACCCACAAGGAAAAGCAGTTTTAAATAGTGCCAATAAATCGGGATATAACACAGTATCAAATATTCGTATTGGAAAACACATAGAAATAGAATTAGAGGCAAACAATCAAACAGAAGCAGCAGAGATAATAGACAAACTATGTAAAAATATACTTTCAAACCCAATAATTGAATCTTATACTTTTGACATTTTAGGTTCAAATTAATAACGGTTCACGAAATCTAAAAAAAATAGTTGCAGATTAATAATATTTGTTATACATTTGCACCTGCAAAAATGGTGATTGTAGCTCAGTAGGTTAGAGCACTGGATTGTGGTTCCAGGGGTCGTGGGTTCGAATCCCATCTATCACCCTAAAGAAAAAAGTCTTAGAAATCTAAGACTTTTTTCTTTTATATTAACATAATTATACGAATATACAAGCCTAAAATATTTACCACCAAAACCTTGTAAAATTAAAAATAAACATTTATCTTCACCTTGTTTAATTCACCTATTTTACAATGAAGCACCTTATAGACAATATCATACAACTACTATCGCCTAGCTTTACCTGTCTGTTCGTTGCAAAATATGCCTACTGCACAGAAAAAACAATCATTCTACAAAGGCAAATTACATATTTAATTTCAAATTGGATTAAAATAATTTCAATCCAAATCTTATGCAAAAACAACTTATGCAATCTTAGGCTATCGCCTTGTTTTGTCTAAATTTGTAACGCGGTAGCCTAATTTCCAAACAAAATAGTCAGGTTTTTGATGTTTCTATCCGACTATTATAACATACATCAAAAAACTTTATAGGATAGAATATTTAAAAAATTAAAAAACAACTAATTATGAGAAAATTAAATTTCAAGCTACTCACGATACTAGGTATCAGTTTAGCAATGACAGCAAGCGTTTTTACGGCTTGCGAACCTGAAGATATAAACCCAACGACACCGATAGTTGAAAATCCTTTAGTAGAGCAACCTGTTGAGGACTCAATAATCGGAATGGACTCAGCATTAATATCTGCAATAGAGATTAATGATAATTTAAAAAGAATTTTAGATTCATTATTTTCAAGAACAAATAACGTAACAAATAATATATCTCGAGATTCTATTTATCTGATAAATAACGAGCAAGAGTTCCAAATAATAGGAGGTGATAATAATGTATTAGGAATTGATTTTAACCAATATACTATCATTTGGGGAATAATAGAAGTGGAACATTCTGGATTCGAAATAATATATCAGAGTCTGTATAACTATAACAATGAGTATATTTATAATGTTACTGTTTTTAATCATTCTAGTGGTTGGACAGTAATAACACCTTTGTATTTTTGGAATATATATCCTAAAATAGAGCAATGCGTTTCTTTATCTGTAATAACAACAACTTAATTTGATATAGTTATGAAAAGATTATGTATAACAATATTAATACTACTAGCAACCTTTAGTTCATTTTCTCAAGCCTAAAACATTTACCGCCAAAACCTTGCAAAATTAAAACTAAACATTTATCTTTACTCCGTTTAATTCACCTATTTTACAATGAAGCACCTTATAGACAATATCATACAACTACTATCGCCTAGCTTTACCTGTCTGTTCGTTGCAAAATATGCCTACTGCACAGAAAAAACAATCATTCTACAAAGGCAAATTACATATTTAATTTCAAATTGGATTAAAATAATTTCAATCCAAATCTTATGCAAAAACAACTTATGCAATCTTAGGCTATCGCCTTGTTTTGTCTAAATTTGTAACGCGGTAGCCTAATTTCCAAACAAAATAGTCAGGTTTTTGATGTTTCTATCCGACTATTATAGCATACATCAAAAAACTTTATAGGATAGAATATTTAAAAAATTAAAAACAACTAATTATGAGAAAATTAAATTTCAAGCTATTCGTGATACTAGGTATCTGTTTAGCAATGGGGGCAAGCGTTTTTACGGCTTGCGAACCTGAAGATATAGACCCAACGACACCACCAACACCGCCTGAGCTACTCACAGTAATAGACACAACAAAAAGCATCCCTGGTATTTATTTTAATTTCCTAACTGTACCAGCTTTGTTGCCCAACCAAACTACCGACACTATCATTATAGTTAATAGTAATGCCGAATTACAAGCATTGTGTAGCGGAGCTCCCGAGTTTGATTTTACAAATGCTTCTATGCTGGTTTGTGTGGGAAATATTACCAACGGAGCTGTGGATATAACTCTTGAAAACATAAGCGGCACAACAGAATATGTGTTGTCGCTTAACGCACTATTAGCCCCATCAGAATATCAAGGTTCGCGTGCTTGGGCAAAATGCTTTTTAACCTCACAAAAATTAGAAGTAAATACACCAATAAGCCTGCAAATAAATATGGAAAATTACGACCAATGGGGCGGCGAAGAAAGATGGGAATGTGTGTTATATGACAATTATTATGCTCCGACGGATAGCATAACATTAACCTTAGATATGTATGACGATAAGTTTTATACTGCGTACAGCCATCATACACTGGACATAGAGCAATTAGACATAAGAGATTATAATCAATTGGAACCTACTCTTTATCACGATAGTTGGAGATATTTTATAGAAAAGGAAACTTCTTCATTTAGTCCAACATTTGATAATTATGAAACAACTTTTTTATATCTGGCCATCTTTAATGATGGAACTATTACATTTAGAGATGAACCGCAGTGGGAGAAAGTTATGTTTTCAGATACAGAAATGGCATTGTTTCTTCACGGAACAATGCCTTTGAATATAGTGTCTCGTTATAATTTTAAACTTAAGTAAAAATGTGTTATGAGAAATTATGTAATAACATTAGGAATTTTGATATTTACATGCTCTGCTATAAAAGCACAAGACGTGTTTATCTATAATAAATTAGGAGAGAAAATATCTTTTCAATACAAGAACACGAAAACCATAATTAATATCAATAACGATTCGTTAAGTAACGAAATTCTCACCCAAATAAAAACAA
>CAYJBL010000002.1:10948-40785 GCA_964368115.1 uncultured Bacteroidales bacterium | reverse complement strand
CTCTGTTAATTCTCTTTTGCGAAGTTCTGTTTTTAACCTTGCAATTATTCTTCTCACTTCTTTTAATCGTTGTGGATTCTCTAATGGAGAAACTGCGTGTCCCATCCTTAATTTAAGTAAATTAAATTTTTCGGATTCGATTTTTTCAACGATTTCTTTAGTGGTTAAACCTACTATTTCTTTATTTTTCATCTTTAAACAATATTACTCGTTAAAATCATAATCGTGACGTACCACAAATTTTGTTTTCACTGGAAGTTTTTGAGCTGCTAATCTCAAAGCTTCTTTTGCTAATTCATATGGTATTCCTTCTGTTTCAAATATCATTCTCCCTGGTGCAATTCTAGCTACAAAACCTTCTGGAGCACCTTTACCTTTACCCATACGAACCTCTGCAGGTTTCTTTGTTATTGGCTTATCTGGAAATACTCTAATCCAAATTTGCCCTTGACGCTGCATTTTTCTTGTAACTGCAATACGAGCAGCCTCAATTTGTCTTCCCGTCAACCACGTTGTTTCTAACGATTTTATTCCAAAAGAACCGAAAGCAATTTGATTTCCACGTTGTGAATTTCCTTTTATTCTTCCCTTCTGCTGTCTTCTGAATTTTGTTTTTCTTGGCTGTAACATAGCTCTAAATTTTCAGATTTATTTCCTTCTTTTTCTACTCCCTTGGTGACTTTGATTTCCTCTTCCTTGAACTTTTTTTCCAAGGCTTGGAGACAAGTCTCTTTTTCCATAAACTTCGCCTCTGCAAATCCAAACTTTAACTCCTAGCAACCCTGTTTTTGTTAAAGCCTCTACTAATGCATAGTCAATGTCTGCTCTTAATGTATGTAAAGGCGTTCTTCCTTCTTTATACATTTCAGACCTTGCCATTTCAGCTCCATTTAATCTTCCAGAAACCTGAATTTTAATTCCTTCTGCTCCCATTCGCATTGTTGAGGCAATGGCCATTTTCACGGCTCTACGGTATGCAATTTTCCCTTCTATCTGACGTGCTACATTAGCAGCTACTAATTCAGCTTCAAGCTCTGGTCGTTTGATTTCAAATATATTTATTTGAACATCTTTATTTGTTATTTTCTTTAATTCTTCACGAAGTTTATCTACTTCATCTCCGCCTTTTCCAATTACAAAACCTGGTCTTGCAGTATTAATTGTAATTGTAATCATTTTTAATGATCTCTCGATGATTATTTTCGATACACTTGCTTTATCTAAACGTGCTTTAAGATATTTACGAATGTCTGCATCTTCGGCAAGTTTTTCTGCATATTTTTTTCCGCCATACCAATTAGAGTCCCATCCCTTGATAACACCTAATCTATTGCTTATTGGATTACATTTTTGTCCCATGTATATTATGCGTTTTCGTTAACAATTTCAATTTTATTTTTACTATCTACCACTAAGGTAACGTGATTTGAACGTTTTCTTACTCTATAAGCTCTCCCTTGTGGAGCTGGCTTAATTCTTTTTAACGCTCTTGCCGAATCTACGTATATCTCACTTACAAATAAATTTGCATCTTCCATTCTTAAACTTTCATTTTTTGCTTGCCAGTTTGAAATTGCTGACAATAAAAGTTTTTCTATATCTCGTGATGCTACCTTCGAAGAGTATTTAAGAATATCTAAAGCTCTGTCAACTTCAACGCCTCTTATTAAATCTGCTACTAGTCTCATTTTTACAGGAGAACTAGGACAGTTTCTGAGAATGGCATAGCTTTTTTGCTTTCTTCCTTCTTTTATTTGATTTGCTCTTATTCTTTTACGTGCGCCCATAATACTAATTATTATTTATTCTTCTTACCACCATGACCTCTATAAGTTCTTGTTGGTGCAAACTCGCCCAACTTATGCCCAACCATATTTTCTGTTACATATACTGGCATAAATTTATTCCCGTTGTGAACAGCAAATGTATGACCAACAAATTCTGGTGGAATCACCGAAGCTCTTGCCCATGTTTTTATTGCTATTTTCTTACCGCTTGCTTCCATCACGTTTACTTTCTTCTCTAATTTGAAGTCAATAAATGGTCCTTTTTTAAGTGATCTGCTCATAATTCACTATTTACTTTTTCCTACTTTCGATAATATACTTATTAGAATGCTTCTTCTTACTACGAGTTTTATAACCCTTAGCCAATAAGCCTTTCCTTGAACGTGGATGTCCTCCCGTAGAACGACCTTCTCCACCACCCATTGGATGATCAACAGGATTCATTACAACACCCCTAACTCTTGGACGTCTACCTTGCCATCTGCTTCTTCCTGCTTTACCACTTTTCTCTAGTGCATGATCAGAGTTTGAAACACTACCTATTGTTGCTTTACAAGTAATCAAGATTTTTCTTGTTTCTCCTGAAGGCATCTTCAATATAGCATATTTCCCTTCTCTTGACACTAATTGTGCATATGTTCCTGCACTTCTAGCGATTACAGCACCCTGTCCTGGTCTTAATTCAATGTTGTGAACAACTGTTCCCAATGGAATATCTGACAAAAATAATGTATTACCCATTTCAGGAGCAACACCTTTACCAGATTCTATAATTTGTCCTACTTGCAAACCGTTTGGAGCAATTATATATCTTTTTTGTCCATCTTCATAAATTACCAATGCAATGCGCGCCGAACGATTTGGATCATATTCGATCGTTTTAACCGTTGCTTTCATGCCATCTCTATCTCTCTTGAAATCAATCAGTCTATATTTTCTTTTATGACCACCACCAATATAGCGCATAGTCATTTTTCCCTGATTGTTTCTTCCACCGGATTTTTTTATCGGTACCAACAAAGATTTCTCTGGAGTAGAGCATGTGATCTCGTCAAATGCACTAATTATTTTGAATCTTTGACCCGGTGTTATCGGATTTAATTTTCTTAAAGCCATCTTCTATTATACTTCTATTATATATTGCTATAAAAATCTATTACTTCTCCCTCTGCTAGTGTTATTACTGCTTTTTTGAAAGATACTGTTTTTCCTCTTTGTACTCCAGTTTTTGTATAACGAGTTTTTGTTTTTCCACCATAACGCATAGTGTTAACTGCTATAACATTAACTTCATACAATTTTTCTATCGCATTTTTTATTTGCAATTTATCTGCTTGCTTATTTACAATAAAACCGTAACGATTTAGTTTTTCACCTAAACTCGTCATCTTTTCAGTTATTATTGGTCTTACTAAAATATCCATGTTCTTCGCCTTTTTAAATTAAATTATTCTCAAAAACGCCAATTGACCTCTCATCTACTATTAAAACAGAAGCCCACATAACATCATAAGTGCTTAATTGATCGGCAGTTATAACATTTACATCTTTTAAATTTCGAGAAGACAAATATACATTTTTATTTGTTTCTGCAACAACTAATAACATTTTTTTATCATTTAATTTAAAATTTTGTTTTAAATTAACGATATTCTTTGTTTTTATCTCTTCAAAGTTAATGTTATCAACGACAAAGATACAATTATCTTTAGCTCTATATGTCAATGCTGATTTACGAGCTACTCGTTTTAGTTTTTTATTTAATTTAAAATGATAATCTCTTGGCTCTGGTCCAAAAACTCTACCTCCACCTCTAAATAATGGATTTTTTATACTTCCTGCTCTAGCAGTACCTGTGCCTTTTTGCTTTTTTATCTTTCTAGTGCTCCCTGCAACTAAACTACGATCTTTTGACGCATGGGTACCTTGGCGATTATTTGCCATATACTGTTTACAGTCAAGGTATATTGCGTGATCATTAGGTTCAATCGCGAAAATAGAATCATTCAGTTCTATTTGTTTTCCGGTATCTACACCTGCTTGATTATATACTGAAACTTTCATTATCTTTCTATTATTACATATGAACCTTTAGCTCCAGGAACAGAACCTTTTACTAATACTAGGTTGCTCTCTGGAATAACTTTTAACACTCTCAAACTTTCCATTTTAACTCTATCGCCACCCATGCGACCAGCCATACGCATTCCTTTGAATACTCTTGATGGCCACGACGATGCACCTAACGAACCTGGAGCACGTAATCTATTGTGCTGTCCATGAGTTTGATCATTCACTCCGGCAAATCCATGACGTTTTACTACACCTTGGAAACCTTTACCTTTTGAGGTTCCTGTAACATCACACCACTCACCTTCATTAAAGATATCAACTGTAATTGTATCTCCTACTTGTACATCAACGAAGTCATCTCCTTTTCTAACTTTTCCGTAATCTTTAAATTCTACTAATTTACGTTTCGGAGTTGTTTTTGCTTTGTCAAAATGACCTTTCATTGCTTTGGTTGTATGCTTTTCCTTTTTTTCATCAAAAGCTATTTGGACTGCGTCGTAACCATCTTTTTCAATAGTTCTAATTTGTGTTACAACGCAAGGTCCTGCCTCTATTACAGTGCATGGAATGTTTTTCCCCTCAACACTATAAATGGAAGTCATACCTACTTTTTTACCAATAATTCCTTGCATTTTTGTTTTCTTTTAAATTTTTAACTTGCTTTAATTTCTACATCTACACCACTTGGAAGTTCCAATTTCATCAACGCGTCAATCGTTTTTGATGTTGTACTATAAATATCAAGTAAGCGTTTGTACGAACTTAATTCGAACTGCTCTCTTGATTTTTTATTAACAAACGTAGAACGGTTAACTGTAAAGATACGTTTATGCGTAGGCAAAGGAATAGGTCCTCTTACTACTGCACCTGTAGCTTTTACTGTCTTCAGAATCTTCTCTGCTGATTTATCAACAAGATTGTGATCGTAAGATTTCAGCTTAATTCTAATTTTTTGATTCATATCAATTTTACTACTATTATTAAAAAATAAATTTTCTATTATTCATCAACTCTTCTTGTATATTTGATGGAACTTGTGCATAATGCGAAAATTCCATGTTATACAATGCTCTTCCAGAACTTAATGTTCTCAGAGCTGTAATATATCCAAACTGTTCTGATAAAGGAACTTTAGCTCTTAATATTCGATAAACACCTTTTGAGTCCATTCCTTCAATTGTTGCTCTTCGCCTATTTAAGTCGGCACTAATATCACCTAAATATTCTTCTGGTGTCATAATTTCCAACTTCATTACTGGTTCCAACAATGATGTTTTCAGTTTTTTGGATGCCTCTTTAAAACATATCCCTGCTGCAATCTGGAATGCTAAGTCATCACTATCTACATTATGATAAGAACCATCTATCAGTTCAACGCTCATATTTTGAATAGGATACCCTGCTAACGGACCGTTTTGCATCGCTTCTTTAAATCCCTTTTCTATATAAGGTATATACTCCTTTGGGATTTTATTTCCTGAGATACTGTTCACAAATTTTAAACCAACTAAATCTGTTTCATCAGTACATCCAATATTTACTGTAATATCAGCAAATCTTCCTTTTCCTCCAGTTTGTTTCTTGAATACAAGTCTATGAGATATTGTATTCTGAAATTCTTCTTTATAATTAACTTGTTGCTTACCTTGATTTATTTTTAAACCAAATTCTCGCACCAATCTATCAACAATTATTTCGAGATGTAATTCTCCCATTCCGCTTATCAAAGTCTGTCCCGAAGTTTCATCATATCTTATTTGAAATGTAGGATCTTCTTCTGCTAACTTTGACAATGCATTATTCAATTTTTCAATATCTGCCTGCGATTGTGCTTCTACAGCTATTGAAATAACAGGTTCTGGGAATTGCATGTTATCAAGTATTACTTGATTCTTCTCATCACACAACGTATCTCCAGTAATAATCTCTTTTAAACCAACTACCGCACAAATGTCGCCTGCCTCAATTGATTCTATTTGCGTCTGTTTATTTGAATGCATTTGGAAAATTCGAGTAATCCTCTCTTTCTTTCCTGTTCTTGCATTATATATCATTTGTCCTGTAGAAATTGTACCACTGTAAACTCTCAAGTATGCTAATTTCCCAACAAATGAACTTGCTGCTATTTTAAAACATAGTGCAACTAGCTCTTTATCTTTATCAGGATATATTGATATTAAGTCATCGGTTTTAGGGTGCGTTCCGCTTATTGCGTCTACATCAACCGGAGAAGGTAGGTAGTCACATACTGCGTCTAACAATGGCTGTATTCCTTTGTTTCTAAATGCTGAACCGCATAATACTGGCACAAATTTCCCTTGTAAAACAGACTGTCGCAATAATTTCTTAAATTCGTCTATTGATATTTGAGTTCTATCCTCGAAGAATCTCTCAAGCATTTGATCATCTCCTTCAATTACTGATTCTATCAGTTTTTCTCGATACTCAAACACTTCTTGCTTCATTTCTGCTGGAATTTCTACTATTTTATACTTTAATCCTAAAGTATCATCTTCGTCATCCCATATTATTGCTTTTTCTTGAATCAGGTCAACAATTCCAATGAATTTATCTTCTTCACCTATCGGCAATTGAATTGGCAATGGTTTAGCTCCAAGTTTATCTTCTATTTGGTTAATTACAGCTTGAAAATTCGCCCCTTGCCTATCCATCTTATTCACAAATGCTAAGCGAGGCACATTATATCTATTAGCTTGATGCCAAACTGTTTCACTTTGAGGTTCAACACCACCAACTGCACAAAAAACAGCAACTGCACCATCAAGAATTCTCAATGATCTCTCTACTTCAACAGTAAAGTCAACATGACCTGGAGTATCTATAATGTTAATTTTGTAATTATCTTCTTTTGATTCCCAAAATGTAGTTGTTGCAGCAGAAGTGATTGTAATACCTCTTTCTTGCTCCTGCTGCATCCAGTCCATTGTTGCTGTCCCCTCATGCACTTCTCCTATCTTATAATTAACTCCAGTATAATACAAAATGCGCTCCGTCGTTGTAGTTTTACCTGCATCGATATGAGCCATTATGCCTATATTTCGAGTATTTACAAGATTTTGTGTCATTTCAAATATTAGAATCTAAAATGTGAGAATGCTTTATTTGCTTCTGCCATACGGTGAGTGTCTTCTTTCTTTTTGTAAGCTCCACCTTCAGAATTATATGCTGCTAATATTTCTGCTGCTAATTTTTCTGCCATCGAACGTCCACTACGTTTTCTTGCAAAACTTAACATCCATTTATGACTTACAGAGATTTTTCTATCAGCACGAATTTCCATTGGAACTTGGAAAGTAGCTCCTCCAATTCTACGGCTTTTCACCTCTACAGAAGGTGTGATATTATCTAACGCTTTTCTCCATATATCTAATGGTGTTTCTTCCGAGTCTTTCATTTTTTTCTCGATTAGATCCATTGTGTCATAGAATATTTTGAATGAAATAGATTTCTTACCATCTAACATCATATCATTTACGAATCTTGTTACTCTAGAATCGTTAAATTTTGGATCTGGTAAAATCGTTCTCTTCTTTGGTTTCGATTTTCTCATCGTTTTATACTATATTATTAAAAAATATTACTTTTTCTGTTTTGGTCTCTTTGCTCCATATTTTGATCGTCTTTGTGTACGACCATCAACTCCAGCTGTATCTAAAGCTCCTCTCACAATGTGATATCTTACCCCTGGTAAGTCTTTTACTCTACCGCCTCTAACTAATACTATAGAGTGTTCTTGCAAGTTATGACCTTCTCCTGGAATATAAGCATTAACTTCTTTTCCATTTGTCAATCTTACCCTAGCCACTTTTCTCATCGCAGAATTTGGCTTTTTTGGAGTTGTTGTATAAACTCTCGTGCATACACCTCTACGTTGAGGGCATGAATCTAATGATGGAGATTTGCTTTTATCAATAGTTACACGTCTCCCTTTTCTTACTAATTGTTGTATTGTTGGCATAAAACCTTAATAAATTTTTAATTTCGACTTAATAATTTTTCGGACTGCAAAGGTAGATTATTTTTTTTTATTAACAACACATACGATATTTTTTTTTTAAAATTTTTATTTTCAATGCTTTTTAGGCATGTTAATAAATCAAAATCCTATATCAAAAAGTTTTATCTTGTTCGGTTATTGATATAATATACCTCATTAATAATATAAATATTCTAACTAGGTTTTCATAAAAATAATAATTTACTAAAGTGCTTTATTTAAAAAATCTGTAACTCGTTCGATAAATTCGTCAAAAGCGAGCATTATTGGATCTTCTTTCCCCCCGTGCGCTGCTCCTCTTACAACCATTAGTTCGGTTGGAATATTCTTTGGCATTTCTGCTAATATTTTTTCACTCATCCAAACGGGAGTTCGAAAATCTTCTTCTCCGTTTATCAAAAACACTGGCTTATTAAAATTTGGCGCAATAAATATTGGCATTTCTGTTTTTGGAAAATCTTCTGGAACAATTATCTGATCTACGGTTTTATTTCTTTTCTCCATAATCAAAGGAATAACATCCTCGAAAGATGTTGGTATTGATCTTCCTATAAAAGCACTAACTTTATCGTTATTATATGCTGTAATCATCGATAAAAATGCACCCGTTGACCATCCCATTACTACTATTGATTTTTTATCTACCTCTTTTTGCTTTGCTACAACATCAATTACTGCTCTGTAATCCTCTAACATTTCTGTGTAGCAAAAATAATTATTATCCATTTCAAATGGTGAGCTTTCGCCAAAACCACGCCAATCAAAAGTTACAACATTAAATCCTTTTGTGGTTAAAATTTCTGCCAAATGTAATTGGAAGTAAGACATATTGCCTGCGTCGCCATTGCAAATAATAATTGTTGGTTTCGGTTTTTTATACAATGGTTTATATTCTCTTTTTGCACCACTCATTTGTAATTTACTAAATTCCTCGTCACTAAGAAATTCTTGCGTTGGGAAAAACCAAGTTGCAATATCATAAGCATCCTTAGTTGTAACTTCAAGTTCTTTATACATCAATCCAAGATTCTCTGGCTTACGTATATATTCTCGATTGGGTTTGATTGAATATGTATTTGTAAATAAAATTACGAATATCAATAATACACTAAAATGTTTCATTTTCTTTTTTTTCAGCAAATATAACTCTATTTTTTCGATATTAATTTCAAAATTAAAAACGCATGCACAAAAAGAAATGTCATATAAACACTAATTATTAAGCAAATGACTACTTCAAAAAACGGCGTATTTACCAACAAAATATTATTCTAAATACTCCGACATTGGACATCAAACAATCGTACCGAAATTGATTTTTTACTTCAATTAGAAAATGGATACATATTGCAATCAAATATGACAGAAATAATAATAATTCTTTTTAATTTCTGACACTACAATTTAGGACCAGCAGCAACGAGCGATTTTCCAAGTTCATTTCCAGTAAATTTATTAAAATTCTCAATAAATTTATTAGCTAAATCTATAGCCTTTTCGTTCCACAATATTTCATTTGTATAAGAATTACGAGGATCTAAAACTTTTGCATCTACATTTAAAATGGTTTTTGGAATTTCTAATCCAAAAATAGGTATTACATTTGTTTCCACCTCGTCGATAGAGCTATCTAAAATTGCGTCAATTATAGCACGAGTATCTTTAATAGAAATTCTATTACCCTCTCCATTCCATCCAGTGTTTACTAAATAGGCTGTTGCCCCACAAGCAGTCATACGTTTAACCAACTCTTCTCCATACTTTGTAGGATGAAGGGAGAGGAAAGCTGCTCCAAAGCAAGCTGAAAATGTTGGCGTTGGCTCTGATATACCTCGCTCAGTTCCAGCTAATTTTGCTGTAAACCCACTTAAAAAATAATATTGGGTTTGCTCAAAATTTAATTTAGAAACAGGTGGTAATACACCATAAGCATCTGCTGTTAAAAAAATTACTTTATTTGCATGTGCACCTTTAGAAATTGGCTTAACAATATTTTCTATATGCTCAATAGGATATGAAACTCTTGTATTTTCTGTTACCGAACTATCATCAAAATCTATTTTACCGTCGTCATCAACTGTTACATTTTCTAGTAGTGCATTTCTTTTAATTGCGTTATAAATATCAGGTTCGTTTTCTTGACTTAAGTTTATTACTTTAGCATAACACCCACCTTCAAAATTAAACACCCCTTCATCATCCCAACCATGCTCGTCATCTCCAATTAGTTGACGCTTAGAATCGGTCGATAAAGTTGTTTTTCCAGTTCCCGAAAGTCCGAAAAATATAGCTGTATCCCCTTTTTCTCCAATATTTGCAGAACAATGCATAGAAGCAATCCCTTTAAGTGGAAGTAAATAATTCATATAGGAAAACATTCCTTTTTTCATTTCTCCACCATACCAAGTATTTAATATTACTTGCATTTTTTCTGTCAGGTTAAAAACTGTTGCCGTTTCTGAATTTAACCCTAATTCCTCATAATTCTCCACACAAGCTTTTGACGCATTAAGAGTAACAAAATCAGGTTCTCCATAGTTAATAAGTTCCTCTTCCGTTGGACGAATAAACATATTTTTTACAAAATGTGCCTGCCATGCGACTTCCATTATAAAACGCACTTTTATTCGACTATTCACATTTGCCCCACAAAATGTATCTATTACATACAGTTTTTTATTTGAAAGCTGCTTTGTTGCAAGATTCTTTAATACACTCCAAGATGTCTGACTAATAGATTTGTTGTCGTTTGGATATTCGTCAGAAGTCCACCAAATACTATCTCTAGTAATATCATCCAATACAAAGAACTTATCTTTTGCTGAACGACCTGTATAGACTCCAGTCATTACATTTACTGCATCTAACTCCGTTAGTTTACCTAGTTCATATCCTCGTTGATTAGCATTTATTTCATCTTGAAAAAGCTCTTCATAACTTGGATTATGGGAAATTTCAACAACATTAAAAATCCCATATTTTGATAAATCTAAATTCTCCATAATCGCAAATATTTCTATAATTATTCTGGCACTTTTTTATAACACAAATATTAAAAATTTGGACGGCAAAAATAACGAAAGAATGCTAAATTCAATAGCATATTTGATTCTTTGCATAAAAAAAGCCTATCTTTACAGATAGACTTTTATATTTTTCTAAAAGTTTTTATTACTTAGCCTCTGAAACTAACTCAACTGAGTTCATTCCCAATTTAATCGCTTCTTCGTTTAGTGGAAGTAATTTATGGTTTCTAGCTGGTATTGATTTTGCTAAACCTTTCATTACATTTTCTAACTTTACAATTGGTTTAATCTTAAGATATGCACCTAAAACAACCATATTTGTAACTTTAGCATTTCCCATTTCTGTTGCCAATTTAGTTGAATCGATTTTATAGATATTAATATCTTTTCTTTCTGGATGACGGATTATTCCATTTGGATCATACAACATTGTTCCTCCTGGTTTAACCATTTCTTCAAACTTATCCATAGATTGCTGATTTAGGATAATCGTAGTGTCATATTGTGTTAAAATAGGAGAACTAATACGTTCATCACTAATAATTGTTGTAACATTTGAAGTGCCTCCTCGCATTTCTGGGCCATACGAAGGCATCCAAGATACTTCTTGGCCTTGCATTAAACCTGAGTATGCTAAGATTTTTCCCATAGAAAGAACTCCTTGACCGCCGAATCCTGCTATAATTATTTCTTCTGTCATAATCTTAAATATTAATAAGTTGCTTAACTATTTTGCCATCTACTTTTATATCTCCAAGTGGATAGAATGGAAACATATTTTCTACCATCCATTCATTCGCTTTTACAGGTGGTAATTTCCAACCAGAGTTACAATTTGATACTATTTCAATAAATGAAACTCCTTTGTTCAATTTTTGATTTTCAAAGGCTTGTCTTATTGCTTTTTTGGTTTTTCTAACATTTACTGGCGTATGTACACTATGACGTGCTACATAATGAACACCATCCAATTGCGCTAATAATTCTGTGATTTTCAATGGATTTCCCATCATTTCAACATCTCTACCATATGGACAAGTTGATGCTGGCATTCCAGGTAATGTAGTTGGAGCCATTTGACCTCCAGTCATACCATATATACCATTGTTTACAAAAATAATTGTTATATTTTCGCCTCTGTTACAAGCATGAATTGTTTCGGCAGTTCCGATTGCTGCAAGATCGCCATCACCTTGGTATGTAAAAACATATTTTTCTGGCATTATTCTTTTTATTGCAGTAGCAACCGCTGGAGCTCTTCCGTGCGCAGCTTGTTGAAAGTCAATATCTAAAAAATTATACATTAACACAGAACATCCTACTGGAGAAACCCCAATTGTTTGTTCTTGAATATCCATTTCTTCTATTACTTCTGCAATAAGTCTATGAGCAGTTCCATGGCCACAACCAGGGCAATAGCTCAATGTTGTATCTGTCATTACCTTGCTTTTTGAATACACAAGGTTTTCTTCTTTGATTATATCTTGTAATGTTATTTCAGACATGATTTAACCTCCTATTATTTTTTGTTGTAAAGCTTCTATTATCTCTTCTGGCGATGGTATAACTCCACCAAGACGTCCAAAATGCTCTACTGGCACTTTGAATTTTGTTGCAAGTTGTACATCTTCTACCATCTGTCCTGCACTCATTTCTACTGCAAGCATTCCTTTTACTTTATCCGCTAACTCGAATAATTGTTTTGAAGGAAATGGGAACAAAGTTATTAGTCTAAATATACCTACTTTTATTCCTTTACTTCTTGCAATATCCATAGCTTTCATACATATACGAGCAGAAGATCCATAAGCTACCATAATATAATCCGCATCTTCACAGTTTATCATTTCATATCTTACTTCATTTTCTTTTATCTCGTTATACTTTACGATCAACTTTCTATTAAATTCCTCTTGTCTTGATGCTATCAAATCAAGCGATGTAATAACATTACGTTCACGAGATGCAGGTTTTCCAACTACAGCCCAAGGACATTGTTTAGCGATATCTGCTGGATCTCTTCTTTGTTTTTGCTCACCAATTTCTACTTTTTCCATCATCTGGCCAATGATACCATCTGCCTGAATCATAACTGGATTACGATATTTGAATGCAAGATTGAAACCTAATTCAACAGAGTCGTACATTTCCTGAACAGAAGCTGGCGCAATTACGATCATTCTATAATCGCCATGCCCTCCTCCTTTTGTTGATTGGAAATAATCTGACTGCGAAGGTTGAATTGTTCCTAAGCCTGGCCCTCCTCTAACAACATTTAATATCAAACAAGGAAGCTCTGCTCCTGCAATATATGATATTCCTTCTTGCTTTAAACTAATACCAGGACTTGACGAAGAGGTCATTGTCATTCTACCACATGAAGCTGCTCCATAAACCATATTTATTGCTGCGACTTCACTTTCTGCTTGCAAAACAACCATACCTGTTCTTTCGTGTGGCTTTTCTGCCATTAAGTATTCGATAACTTCAGATTGAGGTGTAATTGGATAACCAAAATACGCATCAACCCCAAAGCGAATAGCTGCTTCTGCTATTGCTTCATTACCTTTCATTAATCTTAATTCTTTTTCCATTTTTCTCAATTTTTATGTGATTAAATCAGGCTATTTTAACCTTATAAACAGATATAACTCCATCAGGACAAACTATTGCGCAATTTTGGCAACCTATGCATGATTCTGGATTTTTCATATAAGAATAGTTATATCCTTTACCGTTAACTTCTTTAGCTAAGTCTAATACGTCTTGTGGGCAAGCTGGAATACATACTCCACAGCCTTTACATGCCTCAACGTCAACCACAATAGCTCCTCTAATTTTTGCCATAATTATATGTGTTTTATTCTACATTTTAATCCCCAAAAAAACGACTTTTTTTTGAGACTAAAAACAATTAATACCATATTTAAATTATTTATTTTTATTCTAAATAAGTTGGGGCATATTTGACCTATTGCTGTAATATTAAGCCATTGCTAAGACCGCAATACTTAATTTCAGCCCTTTGATTTGCAATAGAATTTCGCCACATGCCTCAATTGTTGATCCAGAAGTCACTACATCATCAACTAACAAGACATGTTTATTTTCTAATTCTGACGCATTTAGAACACTAAACTTTCCTGAAACATTTCTTTGTCGTTCTTCTTTGTTCATTTTTGTTTGTGTGATTGTTGCAATATTACGTACCAAATTATTATGTTCTATAGGAAATTTCAAAATTTCGGACAACCCTCTAGCTATTGCCAAACTCTGATTGTATCCCCTTTGTCGCTCTCGTGTTTTGTGTAAAGGTATGGGAATAATATAATCTATATCATGATAATTCCCAGATTTATTCATCTGAATCCCAAGTTCCTTTCCTAATATTATTCCTATTTCAGCTTTATTATTATACTTTAACTTATGTAATAATTTTCTATACTTACTCCCTTTTTGAAATATAAACAATGCTGTTCCTCTTTCAATTTTTAATCTTCCAGCAAAAATATTTGTTATTGGGTTATCTTTTAACGTACAAAAATCTGTTCTAGGTAAATTATATAGACATTTAATGCAAAGTACTTTTTCATTATTGTGCAACGGTATTCCGCAAACTTCGCAACATTGTGGAAATATTAAAAACCTAATATCATTCAGATATCGTAAAAGCATATTACATCGTATAAATAATAAAATTTGATTTTCAAATCTAAGCTTTTTTAACAAAAAAAGGCCACATCAGTAGCCTTTTTTCTAATTCAAGTAATTATTTTATTTATCCACATTTAGAATATCCACAATCCGAACAAATTACGCATCCATCCTGATACACTAGCGTATCTTCTTGACAGCAATTTGGACATTTTATTCCTTTTTTAGATGCTTTTGTTCCATTAGGAATATATTTTCTTAGCGCCCTTTCAATTCCATGTATTGATATTATCACTATCCATATCAAGCGACGAAACTAAATCTACTACTTTTTCTATTGACATACCATGACGTAGTACACTCGAAATCAATTTTGCATAATTCCAATATGTTTTATCAAATATATGAGACAAACCTTCAAATGTAGTAACATACCCATATTTATTTTTATATTGAAAATCATATCTTGGTGTTCCGTCTTCAAGTCTTTCTTTTATAATTTTTCCTTTCTCTATTGAATTCGGTATTTGTAAAACATCATCTTCAATTCTACCAGTAAATATTTCGTATGGAGTGTCATTAAGAATTCCTATAAAGGCAATCCACTTTTCTTTATTATTTTGGAATCTCACGATGTCTGCTTCAAGTGTTTTTGGGCGTTTTGCCTCTGCCATTTTCACCTTTGTTTCTTTCTCATCTTTCTGAGATACCAAGACTCCTTCTCTTGAACCTTCGCGATAAACAGTAATCCCTTTGCAGCCTGACTTCCACGCCTCTAAATAACATTTTGCCACAGTTTCCTCTGATACATTTTCTGGCATATTGATAGTCACACTAATACTATGGTCTACCCATTTTTGAATAGATCCTTGCATTTTCACTTTAGATATATAATCAATATCTTCTGAGGTTGCTTTATAGTATGGAGATTTCGCAACTAATTCATTTATTTTACTTAATTCATATTTTTTTACTTTCTCAACATCGTATCCTTTGATTTTTAACCAAGTGATGAATTTGTGATGAAATACTTTATATTCTTCCCACTTATCTCCTTGTTCATCAACATAATCTACTCTTATTTCTGGATCATTTGGATTTACTTTTCTGCGTCGAATATAAAACGGTCTAAAGACTGGTTCAATACCCGATGTTGTTTGAGTCATTAGGCTTGTAGTACCTGTCGGAGCTATTGTAAGTAAAGAAATATTTCTTCTTCCGTACTCCTCCATTTCTTCGATAAGTTTAGGGTCAGCATCTTTTATTCTCAAAATAAAAGGATTATTTTTTTCTAACTGTGCATCATAAATTTCGAAAGGGCCACGTTCTTTTGCTAATTCAACACTAGCTCTATATGCTTCTATCGCCAATACTTTATGTACTTCTGTTGCAAATTCGATTGCTTCGTCAGAACCATAAGTAAGGTTTAATGCTGCAAGCATATCTCCTTCTGCTGTAATTCCAACTCCTGTACGTCTTCCTTCTGCAGCTTTCTTTCTAATATTTTCCCACAATCTCCTTTCTACTCTTTTTATTTCAATATCCTCTGGATCAGAGTTGATTTTTGCAATTATAGAATCAATTTTCTCCAATTCCAAATCAATGATATCATCCATTATTCTTTGTGCATATCCTACATGTTGTTTGAATTTCTCAAAATTAAATTTTGTGTTTTTTGAAAACGGATTTTCAACATAAGAATATAGATTGATTGCCAATAAGCGGCATGAGTCGTACGGACACAACGGAATTTCACCACAAGGATTTGTTGATACTGTTCTATATCCATAATTTGCATAACAATCTGCTACTGATTCTCTGATTATTGTATCCCAAAACAGAATTCCTGGTTCAGCTGATCTCCATGCGTTATGAATAATTTTTTTCCAAATTTTTGTTGGGTCTACTTCTTTTGTGTGCTTTGGATTTTTTGAATCTATTGGGTACTGCTGAAAAAATTTATCATTATTTATTACAGCATTCATAAATTCATCTGTAATCTTCACAGACACATTTGCTCCTGTAACTTTTCCTTCTGCTAATTTTGCATCTATGAAATCTTCGCTATCTGGATGTTTAATTGAAACACTTAACATCAATGCCCCGCGTCTTCCATCTTGAGCTACTTCACGCGTCGTGTTTGAGTATCTCTCCATGAAAGGCACTATACCTGTTGAGGATAATGCAGAGTTCTTTACTACCGAACCTTTTGGTCTTAAATGAGAAAGGTCGTGTCCTACGCCACCACGTCTTTTCATTAATTGAACTTGTTCTTGGTCTATTTTTAATATTCCACCATACGAGTCAGTAACTTTATCGTGCCCTATTACAAAACAATTTGAAAGCGAAACAATTTGCATATTGTTTCCAATACCAGACATTGGACCACCTTGTGGAACGATATTATTAAAGTTTTTTAACAAATCAAATATCAAAGTTTCCGACATAGGATTTTGATACTTAGATTCTACTCTTGCAATTTCTCTTGCAATTCTACGATGCATATCATCAGGAGTCAATTCATATAGATTGCCTTCTGAGTCTTTTAATGCATACTTATTGATCCAAACACGCGCAGCTAAAGAGTCTCCTTTAAAGTACTCTTCACTCGCTTGCATTGCTTCGGAGTCAGTAAATATTTTACTTTTCACTTCATTTCTCACTTGCTCTAGTAGTTCGGAACTATTCATAGTTTTCTGCTTGATTATAATTTTGGTTTTATCTTTCAAATTTTTCGTGGTGCTAAATTACCACATTTCTAAAAAATATTTAATCTTAGTTTTTAACAGCGCTATTATACGTCTCAAGCACATAGAGGTATACCGCTAACAATCAGCACTTTTAACTCTATTCATCAAATTTATTGGAAAAAGATATTAACAAACAATCAGTTGATTTTTTACCATTTTAGAGGTTTTTTTTTACTTTATTAACATCTTCAGTTAATGCTTGTATGCCTACAAATTAATATACAATATATTTCTCACTATCAATACGTTAAGATATTACAACGATAGTATAAAGAAAAGTTATTAACAGCATTTATTGTTATTGCAACGTAAAAAAAAATATTCTTTTAGTTATTTCAGAAATATTCTTTCAAAAATTAGGTCAGTTGCACCTAATGATTTTTGAATATAAGCATACGCGTTATGTGCTATTTTTTCAGCCAATTTATCGTCGCTAAATATTTTTACAATAAGGCTTTGTAATTCCAAACTAGACTGAATACAAAAAGCTGCTTCAATATTTATTAAGTCGATAGCTTCATTAAATTTCTTATAATTTGGCCCAAAAAATATTGGTATTCCATATGCTGCTGCTTCCAAAGTATTATGAATACCCTTTCCAAAGCCTCCACCTATATAGGCGATTCGTCCAAATCTGTATAACTTCGATAGTATGCCAATAGAATCAACAATAATAGTTTTCACTAATTTAGGGTCTGTATTTTTTATTTTCGATAAACGCACTGCACCATGTCCAAATTTTGATTCTATTTCACATAAATGATGTTCTTCTATCTCATGTGGAGCGACTATTAAATTCCACGGCAAATTATTTTGTGGAATACAACTAAGTAACGATTCGTCTTTTGCCCAAGTACTTCCACATACTATTGTTGGACGCTCTTTTGAAAATCGCAATAAATATTCATTCTCAAAATCTTCTTTCGCTGCCATAAAAACTCTATCTGCTCTCGTATCCCCAAATACAGATGTTTCAGTTATTCCATTCTTTTTTAGTATTTCCTCAGATAACCCATTTTGCAAGAAAATGTGTGAAAAGCTTTTCAAACTACTTAGATATTGTATCCCAGAAATTAAATAACTAGGAATTTTTCTCTGCGAAAGAGTTTTTAGCATGTAATACCAAATTTCATATTTTACAAATATCGCAAACTTCGGATTAATTGTATTAATAAAATCACTCGCATTTTTTTGCGTATCAAATGGCAAATAACATATAATGTCAGCATGCTCATAATTTTTTCTTATTTCATATCCACTTGAACTAAAAAAACTTAATACTATTTTATAAGATGTTTCTTTTTTTATTTTCTCGATAAGTGGTCTACCTTGCTCGAACTCTCCTAGTGAAGCACAATGTACCCATACATATTTTTCATTTCTTTTGATTTGAGACAGTAATTTTTGTTTCCCAAATTTTCTCCCTTCAATCATTTTTCTTGCTTTTGAATTAAGCTTAAAATATGAGGCAATTTTTATTAATAAAAAATATATTCTTGTAAATAGTTGATAGAAAAACATATTAGTAATAATAGTATTGATCAGGGGTTCTTCTATATATTGGTAGTATTAGTCCTATACGTATTCCATAAAGATAATCATTTCGCTTTGTATTATCTTTTTTCATTGTATCAAAATCAATATCTCGTCTGTTCATTGTCCAAGCTTGATAAAATTCAAAGCCAGCATAAACATTCACAGTATTATTATTACTTAAAAACTGATACCCTACAAATTCGCGTAGGCATAAGCCGTTTGTTAACCTATCGTAACCTTTCTTATAATCCCCAAGTACTGGAGGTGTATTATTATCCTTATTTTCTATTCTGATATGATGCTGCAATAAGCCAGCTCCTATATTTACAATAAATCCAGAGTTTGGATTTGGCGCTAATATAGGGAAAAGTTTACCAAATTTGACTCCAGAATAGAATCCTCTTTCTGACAATAATATAGATCCATATTCTCCATATTCATTTATTATCTGCCCTGTTTCAGTTTTAAGAGCATCTAAAATTGTAGTTCCGTCCTTAATATCAGAACCAAATAAGTATCCTACTTCAAATCCAAATGTATAATTTAATTTAGTTTTATAGGTAAGCCCTGCTCCTACTGTAGAGTTTGGCCCAAACCTTTCTGCCATGTCACCTCCTGGGAATTGAAATGAATAGTTTATTTCAAATTGCCATATATTTATTGTGCTATCTTTTATCTGTGCACTTAATTTATTAGAAGTAAAAAACAGTAACCCTGCAAATATCAACAATATGTACTTTTTATTCATGCGACAAATTTAAATAATTTTCATTAATATGCAAACGAAAGTAGATTCTTACATATTATATATATATTCGCATTTAACAATAAATACATAAATATGAAAAATTTAGCATTAGTTTTAGCTTTAGCATTATGCTTTAGCTGTGCACAAAAACAAGAAAACGAACAACAAGCAAGCAGTTCTAAAGACATTCAGACTGAAAGTACCAACAAAACATTCAAAAAAATCGATCCTAAAAAAATTAGCGACAACGCTGTTCAAATGATAGGACATGATTGGATGCTACTTAGTGCAGGAAAAAAAGATGATTTTAATATGATGACAGCTAGCTGGGGAACAATGGGATTTTTATGGAACGAGCCTGTTATTTTCACTTTTGTTCGCCCTCAACGACACACATTTAATTTTACAGAAAAGGATGATTACTTTACAATCTCAATATTTGAAGAGAAAGATCGGGATATTTTACAATTCTGTGGGACTAAATCAGGAAAAGACTGTGATAAAATCAAAGAAACAGGCTTAATTCCTCTTGAAACTGAATTAGGGAATATATACTATGAACAAGCTAGATTAGTGATTGAATGTCAAAAAGTATATGCAGACTACTTAAAAGAAGATGCCTTCATAGATAGTTCAATTTATAAGCAATATTATCCAGAAAAGGATTATCATAAAATGTACGTAGGTAAAATAATTAATGCTTGGGTAAAGGAATAATTACGCAAATCATTCAAACAAGAAAGGCAGGTTTTGAAGTTTCAAAACCTGCCTTTCTTGTATTCTATTTTATTCTAATAAAAAGTTCTCCCTCTACTAGTACTTCCTTTACCAATTTTCATTCCAAAGATCATTTCGATAGAACCTGTTGTAATTGCAGACAGATCGCTAAATGTGAAATCATATGCACATCCAAATATATATTGTTTGTGTTCTAATCCCATTCCAACAATAAATGAATCAAATGAACGCAAAGACAACATAGTCCAAAATTTATTTGATCTATCAATTTTATAATGGAATTTCATACTAACGTCAAACTGAGGTATAGGCATTGTTCTTCCAGTAGTTTTTATCAATATAGAAGGCTCAATGGCGTAATCTCTTGCTTTTCCTTTAAAATCATGTCTAAATCCCCCCATAATAGTGTAATGATAGACCATTCTTGCTACTGTCACCTGATTTGTTTTTAATCTCGAACGCACCATGTTTGCTACAGTAACTCCAAAATAGTATTTATGACCGTCTACTCCTCTTTTTGTTCCATAAAAATAAGCTCCAGCCGACAAATCGAAAAGTAGTCTATTTTCAATTGAATATGTTATTAAAGGATCATCTGGACGCTCCATTTCAAAGTATCTTTCATCTAAACTATATTGAAACAAAGTTGGAGCTAAAGCAAAAGAGTAATGAAAGTTTCTTGTAAAACTATTCTTATATGATGCCACTATTTGAGTACCGATATGTTGCTCTGGCCCAAAGTTATCATTAAAAATAATTGCACCAAGTCCAATATTATTTGCCGACATATGCCCACTTATTGTTTGTACAGCAGGGGCTTCAGCCACTCCAATCCAATTTCGCCTAATTGATAATTTTATTGGCGCATACTTCTGCGTTCCTGCTACAGCAGGATTCTGAACCAAATCATTATTTATGTATTGGCTATTTAATGAAATCTGCTGAGCATCTAAAAAATTATAAGACACTAATGCTACTAATACGAGTAGATACTTTTTCATAATATTATTTTTTCTTTTCTCACTAAGAAGAATTTTTGCAGCACTCTTAACTGCTTCTGTATATCTTTCTGTTTTATTATACATTTTCTTTCTGTTATTCATTGCTTACTCTTCTTAATTATCTAACTATTGTTACTGTACCTGATCTTGGAGCAGAACCATCATTTGTATCTATGTAATACAGATATGTTCCTGCTGGAAGTTCTTTTCCTTTGTATGTACCATCCCATGATTCGTTAGGGTTTGTAGATTCATACAATAACTGTCCCCATCTGTTATACACTTGTACAAGAGATCCTTCAAATAAATGTAAGTTTTCTACTCTCCATCTATCGTTTACTCCATCTCCATTAGGAGTAAATGCGTTGTAAGTTGTTACGCAATCTGCATTTCCATCTTCCAATTGAATCTTTATTATATCAATATCACGTTGTGTACAATTTCTTGAGTCAACTGCTCCGATAAAATATGTTCCCGCAAATAATCCTTCTACGAAATAATCTGATTGAGTATATGTTACTGCTCCATTTGTTACCGAAACAGCATAAGGAGGCGTACCACCTTCTATTGTTTCAATCTCAATAAATCCGTCATTGTTTCCATTACAAGAAGTTGCAGAAATATCTTCTATTGTTATTTGTATTGGATCTGGTTGTTCTACAATAATATTAGATACATTTTTACAGAAGTTTACATCTGTTACTGTTAATCTGTAGAACCCTGCGCGAAGATCTGGATTTGTTTGGTCTCCTTCAATATAATAATTGTCTTCGCTTTCCCACACATATGTATACGGAGCAACACCACCAGCTGCAGCAGCCAACAGTTGACCATCGTTAGATTGGAAACATGTAAGATCTATAGCTTCTGTTTCCACAGATAATGCTGAATCTGGTTCTGAAATTACTACAGCATCTGTAATAATACATCCATTAGAATCAAATAGGTCTAACATATATATTCCTTTTTCTAAACCATATATACTATCTGCAGTATTTCCATTATGCGACCAGTTATAAAAATACGAACCTGTACCGCCTGTTGCATGTGCTGCAATCCACCCTGTTTCTCCATATTTACAAAGAACATCTCCATAAGTAAATGATACTTGTAATTCTTCATTTTGGGAAACAATATGAGAATCCATACCTTTACATCCTCTTATATCAGTTACAGTTACAAGATACGTCCCCACAGGCATATCTGTATACCCTGATTGTGATGTATTTCCTGCAATATTCCAATTATATGTAAATGGAGCTACTCCATATGATACTGCATGGAAATCACTTATATTATCTTCATAACATAACGAATATTCTGTTTGTGAAATTGAAACAACAAATTCACCTGACATTTCTACTTCCACAATATGTGATTTAACACATCCGTTAGCGTCTGTTACTGTAACACCGTGTATACCTCCTGGTAAATCATCAACATACATTGCATTATTTCCAGTCGACCAATCATAATTATAAGGCCCTACTCCACCTTGAACTAGCAGTGTAGATGTTCCCATAATTGTATTATTACACTCAATATCTGTTGTTACATCACTAATTTCAAGTAAATCAGGATGAGTAACATCAATTTCACCAACTACAGTACAATCGTTTGCATCTGTTACCGTAACATACCATGTTCCTTGAGCAACATTATAAACGGTATCGTTATTTTGAACACCTGTCATGCTCCACTCATAAGTATACCCTGGTGTTCCTCCAGATGCAGTTACCCAAACAATACCATTTTCTTGCATATAACATAATGGATCTTGTACACCCATATCAACTTCTAATGCAGGCGGTTGCGTAACTTCAAATATTTGTGTCATTTCGCAAGAATTTGCATCAGTTATACTTACGTAATAATCGCCTGTCGACAATCCTGTAACTGTCTCTCCTATTCCTACTTGAACATGATTTTCTGTATACCAAACAATATTATATGCAGGCGAACCGCCATCAACATCAATTGTTATTCCTGCTTGTCCACCTCCATTACAAGGTTCAGTAATTGCAGCAGGAAGATCTGTTACTAATTCATCTGGTTGAGATATTACAAAATCTTCTGTTGTAGAACATGTATTTTGGTCTGTTACAGATAAGGTATAAATACCTGCAGGCAATTCGTCAATATTCATAGAATTGATTCCTACTACTGCTCCAGTATTTGTTCTCCAGCTATAAGTATATAAACCTGTACCTCCAGATACTGTTGCTAATGCCGTTCCATTTGTTTCTCCAAAACAATTTACATTATCAACAACAATATTATCTATTTCTAATAATTCTGGTGCTACAATTGTAATAACTGTATCCCATTGATTCATCAGAAGGTCTGTTACTGTTAAGTAATAATTTCCTGCTGCAAGATTTGTTAGTAAGGTGTCATTATCAATATTTACACCTATAACATTTTCCCAATAGTATGTAAACGGTTGAACTCCGCCATTTGCTCTAATTGCCAAACTTGCATCTGTATCTCCAAAACAATCTAGTAAACCTTCCGAAAGGATAACGATGTTTGGTTGCTGATATTCTGGCTCATCAACAAATACAGTTCCTTCAACTGTACATCCGTTAGCATCCGTTACAGTAACAACATAGTCTCCCGTCACCAAACCTGTTGCTGTTTGCTGCGTTGAAATTTCTACTGTTGGAGCTGTTGCATTTGCCCATGAATATGAGTAAGGCTCTACTCCAAGATCTGGAGTTGCCGTAGCTGTTCCGTCATTTTCTGCAAACGTCGACGCACTTTCTGAAGTTAAAACTAATGTTAATGCTAAAGGCTCAACAATTGTTATTGAATTTTCTTTAACACACGTGTTTCCATCTGTAAGTGTAATCGTATATGTTCCTATTCCTAAATTGCTTATTGAATAGTTTTCAATATCAGTTGCTGAAATATTTGCCTCATTTTCGTTGGCACCAGCCCCCCAAGCTACTGTGTAAGGAGCAATACCTCCAACATTTGTTAATGCAATCACAGCATCTGACTCACCATTACAAGATATCGGACTCGCCTCTGTTAACATAAATTCTGGCAACGGATTGATTACAACTTGCGCTGTCGCTGATACTACTGCACATCCGTAAGCATCTGTCACTTCTACTGTATAGTCTGTTGTTACATCAGGAGTTACAACATGCGAAACTGCATTTGAAAGTCCATTATTCCAAACATAAGTAAACGGAGCTGTACCACCAACTACTTCTGCAGTTAATGTTACTGATTCTCCAACACAAATAACCGGTTCAGTTTGTGTTATGCTTAATGTAATTGCACCTGGCTCTACTATTTCTTGTGTTGTAATTACAGCACATCCACTTGCATCTGTTACTGTTATATCATAAGTTCCTCCAAGAAGATTATTTATTTCAAATCCTAATGCATTCATTGCTGAAACATTGTATTGACTTTCATCTAATGCAGGTCCCCAAGAAATTTGATAAGGAGCAAAGCCTCCGAAAACAGATAATTCTATTTCACCATTTGCATTTCCAACACATAAAGGAACAACAACTTCATCTATTGTTACCACAATAGGATCTGGTTCTTCTATAGTAAAATCAATATTTTTTGTACATCCAAATATATCTTCTATGACTAACACATATTGACCAGCATCTAAACCTGTTAAGTCTGTAATGCTTGGAGTCTGTGTAATTATTCCATTACCAGCTGTTCCATGTGTTGTGTTAATCCAAGAATATGAACTTGGTGAACCACCACCAGATAATGCTAAGGTTATTCCTCCATCCATATTGCCATTACAACTTACGTTTACAGTATCTTTAGCTAATACTGCAAATGGAGCAGATGGCCCTTCTACTTGAACTCCTAATAGAGAATATTGACATCCATTTGCATCTGTCACATCAACACTATAGTTTCCTGCTTCTAAACCTGTAATTTCGTACCCGATTGCATTAATTCCTGATATACCAGTTGCAATTTGGTCAGCATTTGGTCCCCAAGCTAATGAATAGTCTTCTGTTCCTCCTGTTATTGTAACTTCAATTCTACCTATTGCTTCTCCAAAACACTCTGTATCTACTACATTTTCTAGAGCTAACAATAAAGGATTAGGTTGATTAATAGTAATAGGCATCACCTCTTGGCATGCATTTGCATCAGTAATTGTAATAGTGTATAAACCTGCTGCAAGATCATTTATTTGGTATACTCCGCCATCAAGAGCTAAACTACCCGATGTCATTCCGTATGCATTAGCTGGTGACCAATCAATATTATATACTGGTGTTCCTCCCGTAACTGTTAGAGCTATTTTTCCATCAGCATATCCACTACATGATGGTTGAATTATATCTCTTGCTATTTCAATTGAAGCAGGCTCATCTAATTCATAGGTTTGTTTTTCAACACAACCATTTGCATCAACAATTATAAAGTTATAAGGCCCTGCTAAAAGATCATCAACTACAAATGTTCCTCCTTCAGTAGATAATACTCCAGATACTTCTCCACTTGTATTAGAAGGAGACCATGAAATATTATAATCAGGAGTACCTCCATCGATTGTAAGCTCAATGCTTCCATTTGAATTTCCATTACATGATGGTTCAATATAATTTGGTGTTAGAACTAATGTTTCAGCTTGAGTAACTACTATATCTTTTGTTGATATACATCCATTTACGTCAACAACTGTTACACTATAAGTTCCTGCTAACAAGTTTTGAATCTCAAATATATCTCCTTCTGTAGCCAATGTTCCTGCAGCTAGTCCAGCCTGATTTGCTGGTGACCATGTAATATCATAACCAGCTACCCCACCGTTAATTGTAAGACTAATTGATCCATCAGCCTGCCCGTTACATGTAGCAATATTTACTGTTTCTGTTAATACTATTACATCTGGTTGATCAACAGTAATGTCACTAATATTTTGACAATTTTGCTCATCAGTAACTGTTACGCTATATGTACCTACTGCTAGATTATCTATCTCAAGAATTCCTGCTGTTGTTGCCTGCGCTGTTCCATCTGCACTTGCTGGAGACCATGAAACTACATATTCGCCTGTTCCCCCAGATAAGTTAAGATTAATTTTTCCGTTTGTATCAGCATTACATAATGGTTCTATTATAGCATCTACAGCTATAGTAATCGAATCTGGTTGCTGTACTGCTGTATTTATTATAAGTTCACAACCCAAAGCATCTAGTGCGGTAATTGTATAATCACCAGCAGTTAGATTATTTATTTGATTTGGATTTGTTCCTGCATTGATAGTTCCACTTAGAGTTCCATCCGTATTATTTACCCAACTAAAGGTATACGCAGCATCACCACCACCTGTTAATGAAATTTCTAATCCTCCATCATTTCCTCCATAACATGTAGCAGGAATTTGATTGTCTACGACAGCTACAAATGGAACTGTAGGTTGACTTATTACTATATTTGTTAATACTTGTTGACATGCATTTGCATCTGTAATAATAAAATCATAACTTCCTGCTACGAAATCATTTACCACAAATAAACCATCAACTGTAGATGTAGCCGCACTTTCTCCAAGAACATTTGCTGGCGACCATGCTATTTCATAATTTGGAAGACCACCTACAATTGTTAGGTTTACTGCTCCTGTTATTCCAGCATTACAAACTACATCTGTCACTGTATTAGTAACTGTCAATACATTTGGCTCTCCTAACACTACTGTATGTATTAAAAGACAATTATTTGCATCAGTAATTGTTACTCCATAACTACCTGCTGCAAGATTATCTTTTATAAAAGTATCTCCAGGTAATAATACATTTGGATCTGTATCCCATTTCAAGGTGTATGGTGCTGTACCACCTGCAATTTGCAGTTCCACTTCTCCATTTGAATTGCCATTACATAATGGTTCTATAAGTGTCTCTGCAACTGCAATAGCATCTGGTTGACCAATTACAAAATTTGTTATTTGCAAACATCCATAACCATCTGTTAATGATAATGAATAATTACCTGCTGTTAAATTTTGTAACGGTGTCATACTTGGAGCAAAAGCAATCGTATTTGTTCCTGTTGTTAAATCAGTTTGATTTTCCCACGTATAAACATATGGTACTCCACCTCCTTCAATTGCAATATTTATACTTCCATTATTTCCTCCGTGGCACGTTACGTCTTCTAGTGAACTAGATACTACTACGAACTGCGAAGATGGTCCCTGTATTTGCACACCTACCAATGAAGTACTACATGCGTTCGCATCTGTAATTGTTACATCATAAGTATCCACAGCTAAACCTGTTATTTGGTATCCTGTCATTTCAGCAAGAGTAACATCAGAGTCGCTTTGTCCTGCACCTGTTCCCCAAGCGACTGTATAATCGCCAGTTCCACCTGTTAAGTTTATTTCTATACTACCTGTTAGGTCACCAAAACATTCTACATTTACAATATCAACTAAAGTTACATTCATTTGATCTGGTTGACCTACTGTAACTGTCTGTGTATTAATACAACCATTTGCATCGGTTATTATTGCTGTATATGTTCCAGCTGCTAAACCTGCTTTTGTATAGGTATTTCCTGGAAGAACCGCAGATAATTCCGTTTCCCATACTATGCTATATGGAGCTACTCCACCTGAAATAGTCAGCAGTACTTCTCCATTTGAATCACCATTACACAATGGCAACGCTATTTGTTGTGCAACTTCTAGTATTTCTGGTTGTGTAACTGTAAACGATTGTGTAAATACACAACTATTTGCATCAGTTACTGTCGCATTATACGTTCCTGCTGCTAAGCCTGTTTTTGTAAAGACATCTCCGTCTAGTGCTATTGCTACTGCAGCATCCGATTCCCATACTACTGAGTATGGTGCTGTACCGCCTGTAATTGTTAATGCCATTTCACCATTTGAATCACCATTACACAATGGTTCGGTCATTGTTTCTACTACTGCGATTGACGCTGGCTCGGTTACTATATATGTTTGTGTAAATACACAACTATTTGCATCGGTTATTGTTGCATTATACGTTCCTGCTGCTAAGCTTGCTTTAATAAAGACATCTCCATCTAGTGCTACTGCTACTGCGGCATCCGATTCCCATACTACTGAGTATGGTGCTGTTCCGCCTGTAATTGTTAATGCCATTTCCCCATTTGAATCTCCATTACACAATGGTTCGGTCATTGTTTCTGCTACTGCGATTGACGATGGCTCGGTTACTGTATATGTTTGTGTAAATACACAACTATTTGCATCGGTTATTGTTGCATTATACGTTCCTGCTGCTAAGCCTACTTTTGTAAATACTTCACCTTCTAGTGCTACTGCAACTGCGGCATCTGATTCCCAAACTACTGAGTATGGTGCTGTACCGCCTGTAATTGTTAATGCCATTTCACCATTTGAATCACCATTACACAATGGTTCGGTCATTGTTTCTACTACTGCGATTGACGCTGGCTCGGTTACTATATATGTTTGTGTAAATACACAACTATTTGCATCGGTTATTGTTGCATTATACGTTCCTGCTGCTAAGCCTACTTTTGTAAATACTTCACCTTCTAGTGCTACTGCAACTGCGGCATCTGATTCCCAAACTACTGAGTATGGTGCTGTACCGCCTGTAATTGTTAATGCCATTTCACCATTTGAATCACCATTACACAATGGTTCGGTCATTGTTTCTACTACTGCGATTGACGCTGGCTCGGTTACTATAAATGATTGAAGCGTAACACAAGAATTTATATCTGACACTGTTACATTATAGGTTCCTGCTGCCAAATTTGTTTTTGTAAAGATATCGCCTGTCAAAACACTTATCGGGTCCGACTCCCACACTACTGCATACGGTGCAGTTCCGCCACTCAACGTTAATGTCATTTCGCCATTCGAATCGCCATTACACAATGGTTCAGTCATTGTTTCTGATATCGAAATTAATTCTGGCTGCGTAATCGTATATGTAAGAGTTTCTACACAATTATGTGCATCTGTTATTTGGACATCATACGTACCAACAGCTAAACCTGTTTTTGTAAATACACCACCTTCTAGTGCTACTGCTACTGCAGCATCCGATTCCCATACTACTGAGTATGGTGCTGTTCCACCTGTAATTGTAAGTTCAATTCCACCATTTGAATTTGCATTACATAATGGTTGTGTTATATTTTCTGATACTGATATTAATGCTGGCTCTGTTACTGTATATGTTTGTGTAAATACACAACTATTTGCATCGGTTACTGTTGCGTTATACGTTCCTGCTGCTAAGCCTGCTTTTGTAAAGACACCTCCATCTAGTGCTACTGCTACTGCGGCATCCGATTCCCATACTACTGAATATGGTGCTGTTCCGCCTGTAATTGTTAATGCCATTTCCCCATTTGAATCTCCATTACACAATGGTTCGGTCATTGTTTCTGCTACTGCGATTGACGATGGCTCGGTTACTGTATATGTTTGTGTAAATACACAACTATTTGCATCGGTTATTGTTGCATTATACGT
>CAYJBL010000002.1:0-10848 GCA_964368115.1 uncultured Bacteroidales bacterium | reverse complement strand
CTGAGTATGGTGCTGTACCGCCTGTAATTGTTAATGCCATTTCACCATTTGAATCTCCATTACACAATGGCTCAGTCATTGTTTCTACTACTGCGATTGATGCTGGCTCTGTTACTGTAACTGCTTGTAAAAACAGACAATTATTTGCATCGGTTATTGTTACATTGTAATCTCCTGCTGCCAAACTTGTTTTTGTGAAAATATCACCTTCCATAGCTACAATTACTGCTGCATCTGATTCCCATATCAAACTATATGGTGCTGTACCTCCAGTTACTGCTAACGCGATTTCGCCATTTGAGTCACCATTACACATCGGCTCGGTCACCGCTTCTGTAATTGCAATAGTTGCCGATTGAGAAACTAACACTGTGTGTTCTTTTTCGCAACCATTATCGTCTGTTACTGTTACATTATATGAACCTGCTAATACCCCTATTTTAGTAAATTTATTCCCAGGTATAGACATTGGTGAGTCTGATCCCCAAGTTACACTATATGGAGATGTTCCTCCCATTATAGTTAATTCAACTTCTCCATTCGCACTCCCATTACATGATGGTTCTACTATATTTTCTGTTACAGTAATAGCATCAGGCTGCGATATAGTTATCGAATTAGAAGTATAACAATTATTATAATCTAAAATTGTAACTGCATAAGTCCCAACTCCTAGATTTGTAATTACAAATCCTTCAGCATTGACATCCATAGCTGGTGTTGATCCCCATCCAATATCATAAGGTCCTGTTCCTGCAACTGCACTTATTGTTACTTCAGCATCTGAAACTCCATTACACGATACTGATGTTGTTTCTGTTAATGTAAAATCTGGTAATGGATTAACTGTAATTGTTGTACTTGCTGTTGTTGTACAATTATTTGCATCTGTTACTGTTACATTATAGATAGTTGTCGATGTTGGTGTTACTGTATTTTCAGCATTTGCTGCCAATCCATTGTCCCATGAGTAAGTATACGGAGCAACTCCACCAACTGGAATAACTTCAAGATCTGAAGTTTGATTTAAACATATTACTAGATCGCTTACATCAATACTTGCTGTCAAGACCTGTGGTTCTACAATAGTTTCACTCAACACTGTGTTACATCCATGAGCGTCAGATACAGTTATCGAATACACTCCACTATATAAATCAGTAATATCGAAAGTTCCTGCAGTTGTTATACTTCCTGTTGATTCTGAATTTGCATTTGCAGGAGTCCAAGTAATACTATAACCCGCAGTTCCTCCAGACACTTCAATTTCTATTTCGCCTGTTGCATCTGAATTACACAATATATCTGTTTTTCCACTAATACTTGCAATAAAAGGTGTAGGTTCTATAATTGTTATAGTCTCTGTTGCTTCACAAGTATTTGCATCTACAATTGTTACTGTATATGATCCTGCTCCCAAATTTGTAATAACATATCCTTCTGCTACAACGTCTAATTCTGGAGTACCTCCCCAATCAATATCATACGGGCCAGTACCTGCAACTGCGCTTATTGTTACTTCAGCATCCGAAACGCCATTACATGACACTACTTGCGTTTCTGTTAAAGTAAATTCAGGTAATGGGTTAACTGTAATTGCTGTACTTGCTGTTGTTGTACAATTATTTGCATCAGTAATTGTTGCATTATAAGTAGTTGTCAATGCAGGTGTTACTGTATGCGTTAAGTTTGCTGATAAACCATTATCCCACGAATAAGTATATGGAGCTGTTCCTCCAACAGGGATTATCTCAAGATCTGAAGATTGATTTAAACATATTACTGAATTAGTAACATTTATACTTGCTGTTAAATCTGCTGGTTGATCAACAAATAAACTCAAGTCTATAGTACATGCATTGTTGTCTGTCAATGAAATATTATATGTTCCGCTTGCTAAATCTGTAATTTCAAAAATTCCTGCAGCCAACATATTACCTGTAGAAATTCCATTTGCATTTGCAGGATTCCACACAATATCATAGTTTAAAGTACCTCCGCTTACATCAAGGCTAATTTTACCATTTGTATTTCCAAAACATGTAACATCTGTTATTGTGTTAGTTGCTACAAACGGTAATGGTTCATTAATTACACTTGTTATTAATTGTTGACATCCATTTGCATCGGTAACTGTAATATCATACGATCCAGCAATAAGATTCGGAATAACATAACCAACTGCATTTGCAGCTAAAACATCTAATTCTTCTTGACCTGCTGCCCAAGCTATATCATAAGGAGCTGTTCCTCCGCCTACTGTAATGTTAATTGTTCCGTTTGCACTTCCATTACATAACGCATCACTTGTAGAATTTTCTGTCACCACTAACGGTGTAGGTTCTGTAATTGTAATTGTATTTGTTGCTTCACATCCAAAATTATCTACAACAGTAACTACATATAAGCCCGGACCAAATAATTCTGGAATAACATACCCTTCTGCGTCAACATTAGGAACTGGCGATACACCAGTCCAGTCAACAGAATAAGGTCCTGTTCCTGCAACATTTGTTATTGTTACTTCTGCATCGTCTGCTCCATTACACGAAACGCCTGATGTTTCTGTCAACATAAAGTCTGGTAATGGATTTACGACTATTTGCACTTGTGACTCAACCATACAATTATTTGCATCAGTAACTGTTAATCTATATGTCTGAGTTGCTGTAGGATTTACAGTGTTTACTTCTTGTGTAGTTCCATTACTCCATTGATATGTGTACGGTGCTGTTCCCCCTGATATTATAGGAGTAATAACTGATGATTTGCCATAACATATAATATTTGGTACTGGAGACAAAGATGCTGTCAATACGTTTGGTTCTGAAATCGTAATATCATTTACTGATTCGCAACCTTTTGCATCTACAATAACTACTGAATGTAGTCCTGCGCCAAACTGTTCTGGAATCACATATGGATCTACTGACACACCTGTTACTGGAGTATTCCCATTCCATGATATTGAATATGGTGCTAAACCTGCAATTCCACTTATTGTTATTTCAGCATCTACATTACCATTACATGATACTGATGATGTTTCTGTTAAAGTAAAATCAGGTAATTCATTTACAATTATTTCTTTATTATCTGTTGCAACACACCCATTTGCATCTGTTGTAGATAATACATATGTTGTTGTTGTTGTTGGAGATACAGTATTTACATCTGTTGTTGCTCCATCACTCCAAGTATACGTATATGGTGCTACTCCTCCCACTACTGATGGTGTAATTACTGATGATTCGCCAAGACAAACTTCTTGATGGCTTTCGCTAAGTGTTACTATCAATGTATCTGGTTCTGTCAGCGTTACTGACTGTAAAGATAAACAACCATTTATATCATAAACTGCAACAGTATTTATTCCTGAGCTTAAACTTGGTATTACAAAACCTTCAGCATCTACATTTGGTCTAGTAATAATATCATTTGGATCTGGTGGTGTTATTGGTCCGAATCCACCTGGCCACCATGCTAAATAATAAAGACCTGTTCCTTCTACATTGCTAAGTGTTATTTCGCCTGTATTCTCTCCATGACACAATATTTCTTGAGATATTGTTATATCGAAATCTGGAGCTTCATTTACATTAATCGTTATACTTGAATTTGCGGTACATCCATTTGCATCTTCTACAAGTAAATTATAAGTTGTTGTTACAGCTGGCGATATTGAATCAGGAGAACTTACAGCCTCTAGACCATTATCCCAAGTATAAGTATATGGAGGAACACCTCCTGTTACTGTCGATTTTAGTTTCGTTTTTGTATTTTCACAGATTGTCGATCTTGCGGCTGTAACATTTGCAGCTAAGAAAGAAGGTTCTGTAATATCTACATATAAGTTAGTATTACAATTATTATCATCTAATATTGCTATATTGTAAGTTCCATCTCGAAGATTTGTTATATCAAAAGTTCCTGCAGTAGTAAGAGATCCTGTTGCTAAGCCACCTTGACTTGCAGGTGACCAGAAAATTCCATAGTCTGGTGTTCCTCCACTAATACTGATAGTCATTTCACCTGTAACATCTCCAAAACATCCAACATGTGTTGTATCTACAATTTCTGCAAACAATTGAGGTGGTTGCCCTACATATATTCCAAGATTTACCACGCAATTGTTTGCATCAACTACTTCAATATTATAGTATGCAGATTCGAGGTTTTGTATTCTATACAACATAGCATTCGCTGCAGTCACACCAGATTGGCTTTGCCCTGATTCTGTTCCCCAACTTATATCATAAGGTGCAGTTCCTCCTGTAATTTCTATTCTAATTTCACCATCAGAAAATCCATTACATGTTGCATTTTTTACTAAATTTTCTGTCAATAATAATTCATCAGGTTGAGTTAAATTTATTGTAGTATCGTGTTCACAACCATTACCATCTCTAACTCTTACATAATAAGAACCTTCTGAAAGATTTGTTTTTAATACTGTTCCTCCATCTCCTACTTGTGTTGGAGGATCAGTTTCCCAATATACTCTAAAGTTTGGAAAATCTCCGTTAATTGTTAACTCTATTTGTCCATCTGAATCTCCATTACACATAAGTGGTTGAACGATATTATCTGTAATAAATATTTGTTTTGGCTGAGTTATTTCAATTGAGTCGTACAAAACACAACCAACATTGTCAACAACAGTAAGATAATATTGTCCCGCAACTAAGTTATCTAAATGTGCAGGAAGATCTAAAGCTCCAAAACTTTCTGACCCAGATACTCCTAGTGTGCGATTTTCCCAATAATATGTATACGGAGAAAAACCACCCGTTATTGTTCCTGTTATTAAAGCATCATTGCCTCCATAGCAAGATACATTCACATGGTTTTGAACTATTGCATCAAATGCACTTGTTGTACCATTATCAAATTCTACATTATTAAAATCTACTTGGCAACCATTTGCGTCTGTAACAGTAATATCGTATGTTCCATCTTGAAACCCTCCTGCTTCTCCAATTCCTGCTGTAAAAATTGTATCTACACCTGACACTAAAGTATTAGTTACATCACTTACTCCTCCCCAAGTAACTTCATAAGGAGCTGCTCCTCCTGCTATATCTAATCTTATTACCCCTTCATAAGTTGTAAAACACGGAGCTGCGACTACTGAATCTATTAGTACAGTTAATAAAGGAGGATTATCTATAACAATGGTAATATTGGATTCACACGCATCTGAATCAACAACTGTTATGTCATAATCACCTGCTTGCAACGCATTTCTTAAGTAAGTATTTCCCGCTAATGTAACTCCAATTTCAGACTCCCATGTCAAAACATATGGCTGCAAACCTGCACTAATAGTTAATTCAACTTGTCCATTTGCTTCGTTATTACATTGTGGAACTGTAATGTTTTGATCTATCACTAACTGGTTTGTTTCAAGTATTTCAATATTATTTAATCTATTAAAACATTGATTCGCGTCATAAACAAGGATTTGATATACCCCAATATCTAGAGAATCAAGAACAAAGTTTCCTGCTGTTGATAAGCTATGCACTGTTTCTCCATTCATATTTGCAGGAGTTATGTTAACTGAATATGGTTCTGTTCCTCCTGATACTGATATTTCTATACTTCCCGGAGTACTACACGCAACTGGAGCTATAATAATTGGCTGTATACTAATAGTATCAGGCATAATTATATCTACAGAATCTACTACTCCTGCACAATTATTTGCATCTGTTAATGTTACATACAACATTCCTTCGCCTAAATTTGATATTTCAAAGAAATTTGCTTGTGTAGGTGTTAATCCCGATTGACTTCCGCCGGGCCATTCTATTGTAAATGGGGCTACCCCTACAACATTATTTACTTCAACAATTGCATCCTGCACGCCATTACAGCTTATAGGTTCATGAATCGCAATTTCAAAACTCGGAATATAATTTACTCCCACAGTTATTGTATCAATTGCTGTACACAAATTATCGTCAGTAACCGTTACTGTATAAGTCGTTTCAACATTTGGGTTTACAATGTTACTTGTAGTTCCAGTAAGACCTTGCCCCCATGCATAAGTATAAGGTAGAATTCCTCCTGTTCCATTTACAGTTGCCGTTAATGTAATAGAATCTCCATCACAAATATCTGTATCTGCTCCCAAATTAACACTAAATTCTTCTGGCTGTCCTACAACTATATTTTCTTTTGTTACCCAACAGCCATTTGCATCAGTAACTGTAATATTATAAGTCCCTGCATATAAAGAATCTATCACTAAGTTGCTAGCTGCTGGCAATACAGTATCCTGTGTTGCTCCTCTTGCATTTGCAGGATTCCATGTCACATCATATCCTGGAGTACCTCCAATTACTGCTATATTAATCTCACCATTGTCACCAGCATAACATGTTGTTGGTATTGTAATTACATTTGGAATAACAATCTCATTAGGTTCATTAACTGCAACACTAACAGCATCTGAACACCCTTCTGCATCTGTTATTGTAAATGTATATCCTCCATCTGATAAGCCAGTCACAGTATAAGCAGAAGCATCTGCAGCAGTAATTATTTCGGTTCTCGAATCAAAAGTTAATATATAGTCAGGTGTTCCTCCTGATACTGTAATTATTGCTTCACCTGTACTTGCTCCGAAGCACGACGGATTAATAATTGAATCTGTAATATTTGCAATTTCTGCATTAATAGCCAATGGCTCGCCTATTGTTACTATTTGAATAAGTTCACAATTATTTCCATCAACAACTTTCACTCCATAAGTACCTGCTCCAATATCATTCACTGTATATACGTCACCTGCTGTAACACTAGCTGGTATCTGTCCAGGAAATGTAATTTGATATGCGTTAAAAGCGTTTGGCGTTCCTCCAGTAACAAGAACTTCTAATTTACCATCAGTATCTCCATTACAAGAAGGTTGCGTAACTGAAAAGGTCATTTTCAATTTATCTGGGTCTTCTATTATTTGATTTAATATTTCTTCTTCACAATTATTTGCATCCGTAACGGTTATACTATAAGATCCTACTCCTAAAGTATCTATTTCAAATGCTCCCGCTGACGCCAATGTCCCATTTGTTTCTCCAAGAGAGTTTGCTGGCGTCCAATCAATTTCATAAGGAGCTGTTCCGCCACCAACTGAAAGTTCTATTTTTCCATTTTCACCATCGAAACACAATACATCCGTAAGATTAGTTGCCAATTGCATTGGGTCTGGTTCATCAATTGTAATTGACTGCGTAAATTCACAAGTGTTTGCATCTGTAAGCGTCACTGTGTGAGTCCCTGCTCCTAAATTTGTAATTTCAAATCCATTTGCTTGCGATTGATTTAATCCGCTCTGACTACCTCCTACCCATGCAAAACTATAAGGTGGTGTCGAAGCTACATTATTAGTTTGTATAGTCGCATCTGTATCTCCATGACACAATAATTGCGTAGTTTGAGTTAAATCAAAACTTGATGCTGGATTTACATTTATTGTAATGTCATCGGTTGCTGTACAATTTTTAGTATCTGTTATTGTCACCGAATATGTTGTGGTTGTAGTCGGATTTACTGTATGCGTCGATACAGATCCAAGTCCTTGATTCCATGCATAAGAATGTGGAACTGTTCCTCCTGTAATATTTGTCTGTAAAGTAGTTGATTCGCCATCACATATGTCTGTATCTGCTGTAATATTAACTAATAATTCATCTGGTTGATTAATGATAATATCGCTTGTGTTTACACAACCATTTGCGTCGGTTATTGTCACATCATAGTTTCCTGCACCTAAATTCTGAATCAAATAATTATTCGCAGTACTTTGATTTGGTGCAACATAAGAACCACCCAACCATTCTATTGTATAAGGCGCTGTTCCAGTAACTCCACTCACGTTTACTTCTGCATCCATATCTCCAAAACAATCAATATGACCTTCTTCGCTTAGTACAATTGTTGGCAACGGATTAACAGTTATTTCTATACTTGCAGTAAAAGCACATCCATTTGCATCATTTATAGTTGCCGAGTAAGTAGTGGTAGACTGAGGTCTTACATTTATTGTTTGTGAAGTTTCTCCTGTATTCCACGCACCTACGTATCCTGGAACTCCTGGAAATGGAGTTCCACCGCTAGTATTTCCTGTAATAGAAATCAATTCCCCTGCACAAATTGTTGTTTCACTTGCAATTAATGTCATTATTAATGGAGCTGGTTGAGTAATTGTCATACTAATTACCTCAGAACAAGCATTATTATCTGTTACTGTAACTTGGTAGGTATTTGCTGCCAATCCATTTATTTGATAGTTTGCCGCTTGAGCCGCCGTTACATTTGTGATATTTTGTCCAACTCCTGCTCCCCATGCAATTGTATACGGAGCTGTTCCTCCTGAAATTGCAATATTTGCTTTTCCTGTTGCTTCACCATTACATAATACACCTTCCGTTGAAGCTAAAGTAACATTTAAACTAGCTGGTTCGTTGATTACAACTGTATATGTTTTTTCACAATTATTATTATCCTTAACTACTACATTATATGATCCTGCAACTAAACCTGTTTTTGGGAAAACATTTCCTACTATAGAAACTTCGGCATCAGAAACCCACTTTACTTTATAAGGAGCAACACCTCCATTTATTGTAAGTTCAACTTCTCCATTTGCATCTCCACTACATAATGGCCGAGTTATAGCTTCAGAAATAATAATAGCTGTTGGCTCAGTCACAACTTGATTTGATAATACTTTAGAACAAGAAACAGCATCTGTTATCGTTACGTTATACGTTCCCGCAGTCAATCCTACTATTTCATAGTTAGCTGCATCAACTGCACTAACATTAGATACATTCTCTCCTGCATTTGCCCCCCATGCAATTGTGTATGGAGCAACTCCACCTGTTACTCCTAGATTTATTTCTCCTGTTGCATCTCCATTACATAATACACTTGTAATAGATATTGCATTTATTAATAGTTCTGGCTGCTGAGTTAAAGTTATTGCTGGAATAGTAAACTCGCAAGCATTGTGATCTGTTATTGTTAAATTATAAGTCCCAGCAATAAGTCCATCAATATCATAAGAAGACGCATTTCCTGCTGTAATTGTTTCTGTTTGTCCTGCACCAGCTCCCCAAGAAACTGAGTATGGAGCAGTTCCTCCTGTTACAGAGATTTGGATTTCTCCTGTTGAAGCTCCGAAACAATCAATATTTGTCGAAGATACAATTGTTGCATCTAATACTGCAGGCTGATTTAATATTGCAATTATTGTTTCAGTACAATATTGATCATCTTCAACTTCAATTGTATAAGAACCCTCAGCCAGATTAGTTTTTTCAACTTCAACACCTTGGTCTACATATGCAAATCCCTCGCTTTCCCAGTCGTAAAAATACGGTGGATTTCCTCCTGTTAATTCAAATGAAAGGGAGCCATCTGAATCTCCGTTACATGAAGGTTCGTTTTCTATGACATTTGTCAATGATATTTGATCTGGCCCAATAATAGTAATATTTTCTTCATATTCACAGCCTGCCCCGTCAAAAACATGTATTGTAAATGTTCCTGCCGGAATATCATCAAAATTATAGTTCACATCGTAAATATTTGATTGATCTTCTAATACAGCATTTGTCGCAGCATTTGTTAACAATACTGAGTATGGAGCAACTCCACCACCTATACTAATATTTGCGTATGCATCATTCCCTCCAAAGCATGTTACTTCCAAATGATTCGACAATAACCCAAACTTGAACACACTTTTAGGCGATAGTATCTCTATTGGCGCAAGCGTAAGCTCACATCCGTTAGCATCTCTAACTATAACCTCATATTCTCCATTCGGAACCCACGTTGGCTCAAGGCTATCTATAATATAATTTCCTGAATTAGCAACGGTCTCTGTTCCTACTATTGGTTTTGGAAAAGCATAACCGTAAGCCTCTCCTTCCCACTCAACTGTGTACGGAGCTTGACCACCAGAAATATTTATTATTATCTCTCCCGTATGCACTCCTAAACACGTAACACTTGTTGTATCTACTAGTGTCACAGAGAATCCATCACATTGCGCGAAACTTTTATTAACGTTAAATAATAAAACAAATACTAGTCCCACATAAATTTTTAATAAACGCATAAATTTATATTTATAATAAAAAATTCTTTACTTATTCTAATTGTATAATTGGCTTTATTCCAGTCCATTACTCCTCTTTCCCATACCATTAAGCACAGTATACACAATCGGCAAAGATAATGTTAATTAACCATTAACACAACGCTTTTTAGAAAAAAGCGTTGCCATTTTTATGCGTTTTTTCAAGAAAACTAACTAACAATTGTTAATAACTATTGTTTTTACATTTATTGCAATTTCGAAATATATACCTATTAATTATAATACATCTGATCGTTTTCCAAGCACACGCAAAGTAATTTAATCAAAATAATCGATTGCATCTTTCAAAGTTTACTAGCTTTGCAAAAAAAAGCGATGCAATTAAAGAATTTATCTTTATGTAATTTTAAAAGTTTCGAATCATTTGAAACAGAACTATGCGACAGAATAAATTGCTTTGTCGGGAACAATGCCATTGGAAAAACTAATATTTTAGAGAGCATCTATTATTTATCATCATGTAAAAGTTTCTTAAATTTAAGAGATGTCCAAAACATTAAAACAGGAGAAAATTTCTTCATTATTAAAGGTGATTTTCTTAAAAACGAAGAAACAGATTCTATATATTGTGGTGTACAGCAAACAAATAAAAAAAAGATTTTCAAGAAAAACAATATTGAATATAAAAAGCTTTCTGAACACATAGGATTATTTCCAATTATATATTCAAC
>CAYJBL010000001.1:21852-42714 GCA_964368115.1 uncultured Bacteroidales bacterium | reverse complement strand
AGACTAATATTAAATAATAAATAAAAGATGGCTACGTTTATTGAAATGTAGCCATCTTTTTATGTATTATAAGGCTAACAGAGAAATTTAATATATATTTGTAAACTGTTTTAAAAAAGTTAAACCAATGATAAATTTTAAGCAAGAAACCGATAACAATTCTTTAGGGTTAATCAGAGTTGCATATAAGTACAGAAAACCGCTAATAATAGTCTGCATCTTAGCAGCCTTAGTCTCTTCAGGCGTTAGTTTATTAATCCCTCCGAAGTATAAATCTTCAATAATCTTATTTCCAACCTCATCAAGTTCGGTGTCACAGGCATTAGTTACAGAGAGTCAACAAAAGAAAGAGATTTTAAGTTTTGGAGAAGAAGAGGATGTAGAACAATTAATGCAAGTATTGTTATCAACAGAAATTAGAAATAGGATAATAGAAAAGCATAATTTATTTGAACATTATAAATTAGATGAAAATACTGCATACCCAAATACAACTTTGTACGGTATTTATGCAGAAAATGTTAGTGTGTCTCGAACTAAATACATGTCGGTTAGAGTTGACGTTTTGGATGAAGACCCAGAGATGGCAGCTATAATAGCAAATGATATTGCAAATTTGGTTGATAGTACATATAACAGAATACAAAAAGAAAGAGCACAAAAAGCTTTTGATATTGTTGCGTACGAATTCGGTATGCAGAAGGAAAAAATCCAACAAATACAAGATTCTTTACAAGCATTAAGTATATTAGGAGTGATAGATGTAAAATCACAAACAGAAATGTATACAGAGCAGTATGCTATAGCTTTATCAAAAAATAATTTTGCTTCTGCGGCAAAAGTAGAACAAAAGCTTAATATTATTGCGAAATATGGAAGTATTCAAACTATTCTAAAAGAACAAATGTATGAAGAGGTGAAGAATCTTGCTGTAATTGAAGCAAAATATAGAGAGGCAAAGATTGATTTAGAGCAAGATTTACCAAATAAATATGTAGTTGATAAAGCAGAAAAAGCAGAGAAAAAGTCGTATCCAGTTAGGAGCATGATAGTTGTGGTTAGTGTGATGGCATCGTTTCTATTTGCGTTTATGCTGCTATTAGTATTCGAACAATTAAAAAAGGAGAATTAGTAAATATTATCTAAATTTACTAATAAAGGGATTTTGAAATCTTAGTAGTAAGAATTTTTAATTCCAATTGTCGGAAAGTACTTAAAACGATAAACTTGGCAAAAAAAAAGGAAATAATTGCATTTTACATTATTGCACTACTATTTGTACTAACAAATGCTTATGCAATATTTGCGCATGAAACATTATTATTTAATGTAGTTCCAATATTTGTAGTACTTATGTTTGCATTGTTTTTTGCACTGGATAAACTACTGTTGTTTTCTGTATTTTTAGTTCCTTTATCGGTTAAACTCGAAGACTTTGTACCAAATATTAGCTTTAATATTGATTTGCCAACAGAACCAATATTTGCGGCTATTCTATTATTATTTGTACTTAAACAACTTCATTCGAGAAATATAGATGCTAAAATAATAATGCACCCAGTGTCAATAGCGATTTATTTATATTTGGGTTGGCGTTTAATATCGGTAATTACTAGTACAATGCCATTTGTATCGTTAAAACAATGGGTTGCTTCTTTGTGGTTTATTGTCCCTTTCTTTTTTATGCTTACGCAAATGTTTAAGGATAAAAAGAATATCAATAAATTCTTTTGGCTATATATAATTTCATTTTCATGTATAATAACATATACAATAATTAAGCATATACCGTACGATTTTAGTCAAAGATCCGCAAATTACATAATGAGCCCATTTTATAGCGACCACACTTCGTATGGGGCTGTACTAGCAATGTTTATTCCAATATTAATAGGTTTTGTAATTAATAAAGAATTAAAAAATAGACTACGTATTATCTCGGGGATTGTATTGTTTTATTTTATTGTCGGATTTATTTTATCATATACGCGAGCGGCGTGGGTAAGTGCTTTTGCTGCTGTTGGAGTATTGATTGTATTAAAATTTAAAATAAATCATAAGTTAGTTATGTCGCTAGCAATTGTGATTGCAAGCTTGTTCTTTATATTCCAAGAGAGTATATTTTTTAATTTAGAAAGAAACAAACAAAGCTCGTCGACCGATTTTGGCGAGCATGTTAAATCAATAAGTAATGTTTCTACTGATGCGTCTAATTTAGAGCGAATTAATAGATGGAATTGCGCAATTAGAATGTTCAAAGAAAAGCCTTTTTTCGGCTGGGGACCAGGTACATATCAATTTAATTATGCGCCGTATCAGTATTCGTACGAGAGAACAGTAATAAGTACCAATGCAGGAACTTTAGGAAATGCACATAGCGAGTATCTGTCTGTATTATGCGATTCGGGTATTTTAGGGCTAATAAGCTTCGTTTTAATAATGGTCTATACATTTACTACCACAGTGAAAAACTACTATAAAACCAACTCAAAATCGATTAAAATAATGCTCGCCTCTACAATGTGTGGACTTGCGACTTATTATTTACATGGATTTCTCAATAATTTCCTAGATACAGATAAATTAGCCATCCCATATTGGGGATTTATTGCTGTAATTGTTGCAATTGATATTTATATCGTTCGCGAAGAAAAAGCAAAAAATTAGTAGAAATTTATCTTTTCTATAAAGCTTTTTTAAATCTAGTCTTGTGTGCTATAATTTGGCGCATCGCAATCTTATTTTTGCTCAAAAATTATAAAAAATGAGATATTTAAAGAATTACAAATCCAGATTTTTTAGGAAGAGATTATTAAACGGAAAGCGAAAACCAGCAAAATATTTAGAGGGTAGCAAACTTTCAAGTGTAGATATAGTAGAAGAATATCACAAAAGAATAGCCGATATTACCCTAGACGAATTAAATATCAAAATAGACAAAATTCTAAATGAGTTAGGCCGTTATAAGATAGGAGTATCGGAGGTTTATGCAACAGTCAGATCAGCGGTAACTTTGTTCGAAATTGTTCCAGAGGCTGGAGTAAGAATAGCAAAAATAAAAGCCTTGAAAGACAACATTGAATTTAATTTAGCAGATTTAAGAATTAAAATTACTGTTCCATTACCTGGAAAAGGCACACTTGGCATAGAAGTCCCAAATTTGAGTCCAAAAATAGTGTCGGTACGTTTAATGTTTAAACCAGCAAAGTTCTAAAAATAAATATGCTTAATTTGATTTTTTTTTACCTTTGTAAGAGATTAAAAATCAAGAAAAAATAGATGAAAGACTTTGTAGCCATAGATTTTGAAACCGCCAATCAGCACCGTACAAGTGTGTGTAGCGTAGGTGTAGTTATTGTGCGTGATGGGCAGATAGTAGATAAATTCTACAGACTTATCAAGCCTGTTCCTAATTATTACACTTACTGGGCTACTGACTGCCACGGACTATCAGCTCATGATACGGCAGATGCCGCGAGCTTTGACGAAGTGTGGGCGGAATTAGCTCCCAAACTTGAAGGATTGCCATTTGTGGCTCATAACAAGAGTTTTGACGAGGGCTGTTTAAAGGCTTGCTTTGCTCATTACGGAATGAGTTACACACACGCACCTTTTTTATGCACACTACAAGGAGCGAAAAAGGCTTTTCGCGATCTATCCAACCACCAGTTACACACAGTCTCGGCTCACTGTGGCTACGAATTAGATAATCATCATCACGCCCTTGCCGATGCTGAGGCTTGCGCTGTGATTGGGATTAAGATATTATAAACTATTGCACATTTTAAACAGCAGTTAATTCTCAAAATAAGCTACGATAAATATATGGAAAAAGAAGAGAAGACTATGGAGATAATGAGATGGATAAGTATGGTTAGAGACTATGCAGCTAGCTCAAAACATGACAAAATGAAATCAATACTAAAAACGACAGATAAGTTTACTGAACTGTATTGCACTCTAAAAAAACAGCAACCATATCATATTAATGTGATTGATGAGTTACATGCAAACGAGAATGCTCATAGTAGAATATTGAGGGGATTGCTGATGCAGAAGACCGTAAACGAATATGAAATATTCAGATCATTTGCTAATGAGCTTCTGTCTGACTTTAAAATAGAAATCAATAATCCAGAAATTACCGCAGAAATTAAACGTATCGACTTATTGATTAAAGAAATTGGTAAGTATGCGATTATACTTGAAAATAAAATTAATTTTGCTGACTTTCAGCCTAATCAATTTGCTAACTATATTGATAAAATGAGAGATGAAGATTACGCCATTAACCAAATATATGTTGTTTATGCACCTCCATTTGATTATAGAGATATTCCAGATCATTGTTGGGAATTAAATCAAGAATCCAAATACAAGAATGATGAATGTAATTCTTACAAAGAAAGGTTTAAAGAACGATTTATAACGCTCACTTTTAAAGAGGAAATATTACATTGGCTTGAAAATAATATTTTGCCAAATTGCAGAATGAAAGATATTTATCTTCAATCGGCGATAACACAATATATAGACCACCTTAAAGGAAAATTTAACATACGTACAATTAATAATAAGATGAATATGGAACTACAAGAATTTTTAAAGGAAGAGCTAAAATTTGATAATAATCCAGTGTCAAATTTAAGCAAGGTTAATGATAAAATTAACGAAGTAAACGAAGTATCAAACCAATTAAATGAACTAAAAAAGAGAACTATAGAAAGTGTATTTATTGAATGGGAAGAAAAATTAAAAAAAATATATAAGGATGAAGTATGGTATAATGGAAGAGATGGAGAACCTCAGGTTGGTGTGCTTAGAGAATATAATGGCAAAAAATTCGCCGTATATATAGAATATAAAAATGATATTGTTTTTGGAGCAAGCAAATGCGATGGTGATTCTTCCAAAATAGAAGATATAATAAAATTGCTATCTCAAATTTGGAGTAATGTTTTTGATTGTAATCATGTATGGTGGTATGTCTATTGGCACACATCATTCAAAGATGGGTATCAAAAATTAGTCGATTTAATAGAAAAAATTGATGAAAAAATAAAAACAACAACCTTGTAAAGTATTTTTGTGCTACGATTTAGCACACCCCATCCATAACTTTGCAAGCAGAAGTTCCCTAAGAAGAGCTTCTGCTTTTTTAATCATCAAAACGCAATATTATGGTAGCTATATTTATTGGAGATACGACTAAATATTCAGCGATATTGATAAGATTTCAGTATTGTCATAAAGTCAAAGCAAAGCGCAAACCAAGAGCCTCAGAAATTAAAATAAAAGTTGAGAGTTGCATATCGGTTTCGCCTTTTTCAAGCATAGCGATATACTCACGCTTTTTGCCAATTTTTTCTGCGAGTTCCTTTTGCGTTATACCTGCTGACTTGCGAGTATTTTTCAATATCTCTGCGTAATACCAAGCACGAGATTTAGCTTCAAATTCTGTGCGATTGATCTCTCCCTCAGCTCCATACTTAGCAGAAAGCATATCGTCTACATTGAGCAGTGAAGCTAATTTATTAGGATTTAATTTTGTTCTCATTATTCTAAATTTTTTATTATATGATGAGCAATTTCTATTTGACGCTTATACTCTTTTGTAGATTTTTTCATAAATCCATTAAGGAGCAATATCTGTGTAGATTCAATGATATTATCATGATCAATTGTAAATAAGATTACTCTATACTCATTGCCAACAGATATGCGCAACTCAAAAAATCAGTATTTACTAATTTTTTTGCTAGTTTGGTATTGACAACTTTAACCTCTCTTAAAATATTAAGAGCATAGTCAAGTTTTGTCTGTACATTTTCTGGCAAAGAGTAATAAAACTCATCAAACTCGTTACTTCTTACTACGACTCTCACCATGCAAAAGTAATATATTTATTACATATTACCAAGTACTAGTTAAAAGAATATCTCATAAAAAGAAACTTTTGAATGGACATCTAATATAATGAATCAATATGATTTTAAGGATTTTTTGTATACTTGCAATTGATATAATTTTATAAGTATGAAGAAAATATTGTTATTCATTTCGTTGGTAGTTTTTCTGTCAAATTTTGCTTTTGCTCAAGATAGGGCAGATGATAAAGAGTTAGTGCTTTCTCGTAAGTCAAAAGAGATAAAATCAGGTATTTTCTGGTATTTCAATGATGCTACAGGAAAGTGGAATAGTAAAAAAAACACTAAGCGTGTACGTGGGTGGAATAATGGCAATTATAAAGCGATATTTATTGGTGAAATAGGTGAAGAAAAATACATTTTCATAAACCATTCTAAAGGTTTTTATTTGTTCGAAAGTATACAAAAAGATTGGTATCGTGTAAATTATATGAAAACCGCAATTGTAAGTAATGATGAGTATAATTCGCTTGAAAATTTACAATTAAATGACACAGCAGTAGTCGCACTTAAGACGTATGTTTCAAGTGATTTTAGTGATAAGGATTTCAATAAACATTTAAGGCAAGTAACAAAACAGTGTTCTTATGATGAGTTACTTGATAATATGCTAGTTCAGCAAGGAGTAGACATTCGCAATTTGATTACGTTTATTCGAGTTATGTCTGAAGGTAAAGATGTTGTGCGGTTTGTTTTTAGAGCACCAGACGAGAAAGCATGGATCTCTAATTTCAACGAATCATATTTTGAAATACCTTATAGCCAATATTTATTGTTGTTTCAACAAGATAAATCAACCAAGTTTTAGAAATATATTTTCCCTTAGAAATTAGTTCATAATTGTAAAGGTCGTTTAATACATTTTAAAGTATTTAATGGTGTTTTATGCCATCTCTTATTTTATAGATTTTCATACGTTATTTTTTTATTATTATCTCATAACCTGAGTTTTGTTTAAGCACCCATTATTTATAAGTTACGAACCTGTTCAATATTGCACATAGCTTCTCACTTCGGGACAGATTTATTCCGAAGCGAGATATGTTAAATTCAGTATAGATTTAAGTAAAGAGAGCTAATTGTCCATGCTGTTCTTCGACATCGAAGCGAATAGCAGGTTTCTTTTCAAAGAAACAATATGCAGCAATTCCTGCGATAAGGTTTATAATAAAATTTGATTTGCTTCTATGCCTTGAATGCTCAATTTGGCAGATATTCTTCAACTGGTCATTGATTGCTTCTATGACAGATCTCTTGCGTAGAAGAATCTTGTCTCTCATACTCATTAGGCAATTTTTCATATTGTTACGAATCCCTGTTACAAGGTGAATGCCTTCTCCAAATAGGTTTTCAAATAACTTCTTTGAGATATAGCCTTTGTCTGCAAACATATCACCGAACAATTTCTTACTAAGCACTTTAAATACACCTTCATTTCTATCGTCGACATTGCCTTTTGTTATGCAAAAATTAAGCAATTCGCCTTTATCATTACAGACTAAATGTAGTTTGAAACCATAAAGCCAACCCATAGAACTCTTGCCTAATTCAGCCATCCCCTTGAATACCTTATTACGCCTTATTCGCTTGTTATGACAAACTGCAATACGGGTCGAATCAACAAATGTAATGCCCGTACAAGATCCTAATCCGACCAGTTGTATGAGCATTAAAAGTGGTATTACTATACGATGTTGTATGCCGATAAAGCGGCTATAGGAAAGTGTGTGAGGAAACTCCTTAAGGAGGTATTTTTGTACATATCCCATATAATAATGTTTGAAGTTACGGAACTGACCTATATGAAAACATATTAAAATGGTGATGATCTCACTATCACTCATTGTTCACGCTCGATTGCGTGTTTTCTTCCCCTCTGGTGATTCTAGGCGCAGTTGTGTGCCATTTTTCGATAATTCTTTGCAAAAATCATCTGCGATACAGAATATTTCACTAATTTTGTCTCTTGTAAGGATGTTCATGTTTTTGATCTATTTAATTGGTTTACAGCTGTAAATATAATCAAAAAAGAGCATTCTTGCTATTTTTTTGAGAAAAATCTTATCCAAAACTCAGGTTAAAAGTAAAAGTACACCAAGCAAAATATATAAAGTCGTTACCTTTACACCATTCCCAAACAGAAGCAGAGCAAGACGAAAATTATACGACTTACAAATATTTTATAAAACCAACCTACGATTTTCGCCAAGAATTATTGTCGCACGGAGCAGAAATAGAAGTATTATCGCCACAATGGTTTCGAGAGCAAATTGCTTGCGAAGCAAAAGCTTTGAGTGAGTTATATAAGAAATAATTTTATATTTAGCTGTATAATAGTAAGTAAACGCCAGTGATTATAAGTGAATATTATAGTAAAACTCATCATTTAAATTGCATCATGCAAAACGCATGATGCAATTTAAATGATGTAATTTGAATAATTCTATTTGAATTATAGAAATAATAATTAACTTTGTGCGCAATTGGTTTGACAACAAAATTAGACATGTAAAATTTGTGTTGCGTCAAATTAGGCATGAAACGAGCGTAAAAATATTCATTGTTTTTTGCAGATCAAGGAATAGAAATAAAAAAATAACAGATGAGTACAGAAAAAAATCCATTTGTAATAATAGGGCAGATAGAGGAAGAATATTTTTGCGATAGAGTAGACGAGTCAGCGCGGCTAGTAAAATCTATCACAAATGGCAACAATTTAGTTGTTATTTCACCTCGACGTATGGGCAAAACAGGTTTAATAAAATTTTGTTACGACAAGTCTGAGATTTCACAAAATTATTACACCTTTTTTATAGATATACTCCATACTTCGTCGCTAAGAGAATTTACGTACATACTTGGAAAAACAGTATTTGAGACTTTATTGCCACGAAGTAAGAAGATGGCAAACTTATTTACGCAAACCTTAAAATCCTTGACAGGCAAATTTGGTTTTGACTCTACAAGCGGAATGCCTTTGTTTAGTGTTGAATTGGGAGATATTGAAAAACCTGAGTATACATTAGAGGAAATTTTTCAACTTTTAGCTGCGGCAGATAAGCCATGTTTTGTAGCAATAGATGAGTTTCAGCAGATTGCAAAATATCCAGAAAAGAATATAGAAGCGCTATTGCGTATGCACATTCAAAAGCTAAAGAATTGTAATTTTATATTTGCAGGAAGTGAGCGCAGTATGATGCAATCAATGTTTTTATCGTCGTCCCGACCGTTTTATCGAAGTGCCGATGTGATGGAACTTTATGCAATAGAAAAAAATATTTATACCGAGTTTGTGGTGTCGCATTTCGAAAAGCGTAATCGTACAATAGATTCAGAAGTAGTTCATTGGGTTTATGATTTGTTTTTAGGTCATACTTTCTATATTCAAAAAACATTTAACGAAGCTTATGCTACAACGCCCGAAGGAGGTACTTGTACAATGGAGCGAGTAAATGATGCTATCAACGAAATGATAGGATTATACGATACCATATTCAGAGAAATACTTTCAAATATTCCAGAAAAGCAAAAAGCATTACTATATGCCATAGCTAAAGATGGAGTAGCAGAGCAAATTCAGTCGAGTAGTTTTGTTAAGCGGCATAGGCTTCCTTCGGCAAGTTCAACACAAGCCGCAGTTAAGAAGTTGCTTGCAAAAAATTTAGTTGTAGAAAATAATAAAGCCTACGAGCTAAACGATAAGTTATTTGCGATGTGGATAAATAATAATTTGGGAAATAATCAGAGCAAATAGAGAAAAAATGTGAATGACAAATAAATTTATTCTATTCGCGTGGTAATATATTTTGAAGTGAGTTTATATCCTCAGGATAAGTTACTTTTATATTATTTGGATCGCCATAAACGACTTTGATTTTTTTGTTTGGGAAAGTATGATGAACTAAGCTACAATCGTCAGTAAATTTATATCTTAAGTTTTGCTCACAAGTGCTATACGCATCGTAAATCAAAGAAAGTTTAAATGCTTGTGGTGTTTGGATATTTAGAAGTTTAGACCGATCTGGGATTGTTTGGACTGAATTGCGTTCGTCTATTATATAAATTGTGTCGGTAGTAGGAATACCAACAGATACAACTTCATTTTCTACGACTTCTGAGATAAGATTATCTATAATGTTTTTACGAGTATTAGGGCGAACTGCATCTTGGATTAAAACGTAGTTGTTTTCTTCTGTATTTACAATTTTAGAAAGTTCGTTTAGTCCGATAAAAGAAGATTCGCCGCGTGAATTTCCGCCTTCAACAATTGATACAATTTTCTTATAATTTGCCGTAATCTGTTTAGTTTCTGCAATAAATACAGGATTGCTTACAATAATAATTTTTTCGATATGAGGGTGAGAATGAAAATTATCAATGCAGTATTCTAATATAGGTTTATTGTTGACACGTGAAAATTGTTTTGGTATTTCGGAACCAAATCTATTTCCACTGCCTCCAGATAAAATAATTGCATAAAATTTTTCTTTCTTCATACCTATATAAATGCAAAAACTGTTTAGACTATGAAAATCTAAACAGTTTTTTATGCATTAAGTTTATTAGTCTTTTGCAATTTCTTTGTAAGCGTTAACATCTAAAAGATTTTCAACTTCAGATGGGTTAGTAAGTTTAATTTTGATTAACCAACCTTCGCCGAAGCAATCTTTATTTACAAGAGAAGGATCGTTAATAACAGCTTCGTTTACTTCGATAACTTCTCCAGAAACAGGCATATACGTGTCTGAAACAGTTTTTACAGCTTCGATAGAACCAAAAGTTTCACCTTTTTCTAATTCTTCACCTTCAGTTTCGATTTCAATAAATACTATGTCACCTAAATGAGTTGAAGCGAATTCTGTAATACCAATATATGCTTCGTCGCCTTCAATGCGTAACCACTCGTGAGATTCTGCGTACTTTAAATTTTCAGGAAAATTCATGTTTAATGATTTTATTTGTTACTATAAAAATTTCAGTTCAAAGAAAATATATTTTTTCTTAACTTGCAAGAGTAAATCTCAAGCTTACTCCAAAATTTGTATTTGTTGTTGGGAATTGGATATTGAGAGTAGGTTTATTAATTACCTGATCGTAGAATATTCTGATATTCAGACGGTCGCTAAGAACATAATCGGCAGATGTTTTTATCGTATATGTTCTTTGCCCTGCAGTTGGCTGGTTGAAACCTTCTTCTAATTTACGAATAATAGTTAGATTATTTCTTGATGAAAAATCAATACGTACATTAAGGTCGCTTTTTAGGTTTCTTTGTCTTCCGCCTGCTTTTACAACAAACTCTATGTCTTTGAATCTATATCCTGTTCCGATGATAAATTCATCGTTTTTCATCTCTGTAAGTTGATTGTTTGTAAAACTCATACTTAAAGTTCTATTTTTCTTAACTTCAACTTTTGCAATTAAACTGTTTACCATTGTCACATCAATAGAGAAAAGCGGGCTAAATTGTTCTGAAATATTTACACCGTTAATTTGATATCTAGAATAATAGTTTTCTAGTTCATCTCTAATGGTATTTAGACCGTCAGCGTTTCCTTGAAATTCATTAGATAATCTTGATTGATATGTTCCGATGCTGTAAGTTGATCTGTAGCTGTGGTTTAAATTCACAGAACTAAAGTATTTTTTTAGTTGAGCAATTTTTCCTAATCCGTCGTAGGTTATTTTCCAGTTTGGTAGTGCGCTAAGTACAGAAGGGAAAGGCTCAAGATCTACAGTATTAGGGTCTTTGCCAGTATATGCAGCTAGGAATGCAGACAGTAGTACATCTTGAGATGTTTTCCCATATCCAGAAGGGAAGCCATCTGCGTCAACATCATTAGGATCATATCCAAGATGTCGAGATGCTAGGCGAGTAGCGATAATTTTTCTATTATCGTCAAATTCTTGGAATGTAGCAGAAGAGTAGTCTCCGCTTGAATTTATTGATTCAAATGCAGAACTCCACGATATTATTGACATATTGAATGTTCCACTTGTTGCTTGGTTTAGCTCCATAAATTCATCTATACCAGTATCTTCGTTATACCCAAACCTATAGTATTTACTTGTGTTTTGACTATGAGAATGGTTAAGAGTTAAATCGATTCGCAGATTACGTACAGGTTCTAGACTTGCTCTTGCCGTCCAGTTGCGAGAATGTGTTTGCATGAATGGTTGTACGTTCATAGTATCTTTTGTAACTAAATTATTTTCAATTGCCCATCTTCCAAAGTCATCTTCTTGCCATCCTAAAACAAATGGAAATGTTGGTGTCATAATAGAAGGCTGTGGTCCAAACATTTGTGGATCTGCTGTGTATTGAGACATTCCTAACATATATGTATTGCCCATGTATCCAGGTAACAATGTTCCGTTAGTCTCGGCTAAACTAATAGAGATACTTTTAACACTCATAATCATTACGAGGGCGTTGTCAACAATTTTTTTCGCAATAGATTCTTTTTTATCTCTTTTCCCTGTAACAGTAATTGTTGCGCCTTCGGCATCTTCAAGTGATTTGAAAGAAACCTGATTTTCGTTTATTACTCTAGTTTCTCCTTTAATATTTTTACCATCTGGACCTTTTGCAATAATACTAATGTCTTCGGTTCTAAGTTTGTGAGTAATGCGTATGGTTTTATTTGCCGCTAAATCTTCTTTTTTAAGTACAAAGTTTACAGTTTCTTTTTGGACTTTAGGTTTACGAATGGAAGATCTGCCACGATATTTTTTATTTACAGCCTCTAGGTATTTTATTTTATTGTATAAACTCAGCAAATTAATATTCACATTAGCAGACATTGTATTGCCATTTTGGAGCGTATTCCCAAGATTAATTGTATCTGCAGTAATTGGGCTTGCTGTCCAGTCGTATGTTCCAGAATAACCAACATTTGATGAGATCCAATTTAAGATAGGTATTTTATTTAATGGTACAGTGTATGTTACGTTCCAATCGTGGTGATATTGTGTGTTACGACCGAAATTGCTAAAATTATTCCATATAGTATCTTGTTTTTGTTCGTAGAAAGGGTCATCTTCGAATAACCTTCCTTGTGGTTCGTCGATACGAGCATTATTTGTTGCAGAGAACGTTAATTTTAGCCCTTTTGAGAGGTTATATCTAAAGTCGTATTGTCGTACCCATGTAAAGTCTTTGTTTACGCTAATAGGAAGAGGATACTCAGGGTTGTAAATATTTCTTAGCTGTGTTTCGCTATATTGTCGATTAATATTAGATCTAAACGAAAGTTGCGAAGGAAGATAATAGAAATTTATATCTTTAATTATTCTGAAAGCTCGTTTATTAAGTGCTTTAACGTTTTTGAAAGGTTCAACAATTTTAGGAGTCGCATTGTAATCGTACGACAGCATTCCTGTGTAAGTTCTATTTGTGTTAAAAATAGTATTTACATCCCTAGCGAATAATTCGCTATAGCCATAGCTTAACGAAAGATTTGATAAATCATAAATTTTTGGAGTGCCACTAACTTTATTAACTTTTACATTTGTAAGGTTAAAACTTTTGCGTGTAGAATAATCTTGAGCAATATGTCTTAAGCTGTCTTTATAGTCTTCTGGAATTGTAGGATCATCTAGTGTTACGTCGAAAGGAATATCTGGATCAAGTGGATTATATTCAGGATTTTTTACATTTTGAGAATATCCAACGTATAAAGGAATTCTGATATTAAGTTTTTCAGGGAAAAATTTACCAAGTTCTAAGTTTGATGAAATATCAAATTGGTTTATTTCTTCAGTTTGGCGTTCTCCAAGTGTTTGTTCAATGCTACCAAATCCAGGTTTACTAGTACTACCTGCAAAAGTAACGGATCCAAAATCGGCAAGTTTTGCCGTAAGTCTAGCATTTGCAGCCCAACCTCCTTCTTCGTCAAAGTTGGTTAGTCTAAGTTCGTTAACCCAAATTTCACCAGATTTAATCTCTCCGTCATCTGAACTTGAGTTTGATGATTTTTTTGGATTTCTAATACCAATCATAATGGTTTGAACATTAGAGAGATTTGGATTTCCCATTACGCTAACTTTTCTACCTTCATCCATTAGTGAATATAATCGTGTGAGGCTTACATTAGGGTCGCCAGTTCTGATTAGGTCGTTACGCTCTTGTTTTACAAGTTGTAATAATTCAAATTCTAAGTTTAACTCATTTTCTTCTGGCCAAACGATGTATCTATCTGGAGCATCAGTACTTTCATTTCCATCATAATTTCCGGCAGGAGTAACATTAAGAGGAATTTCGTACTCGTAGTAGTTGTTTTTGTAATCTGTTCCTAAACGAATAAATACACTTAAATCTTGATCATTAAGTTCTAGCTCTCCAGGTACAGACTCGGCATGAATGAACATTTTTAAGTTTAAATATTTTCTTACATCTAGATTTATGTTTTTGTATACAGCTCTTGCATCTCCATCTTGTAAGTCAATTACTTTTAGGAGCATAGACTGTTCGTTTAATAGCTGTAATTGAGTATTTGTTGGCGATTGTTGTCTGTCAACACCTGGAGGTAAAATATAATTTACAGGAGTTTTTGATGAGTTTTCTTCTATGTTTACAGTGCTAACGTCAAAAGGAGTTTCAGCAAGTTCGTCAACAACGTAATCGCCAGGCTGCATAAATGAGTAGCTATATTTTCTCCATTCACCACGAACAAGGCTCATAGTTGCGAAACGTAATATTGTCTCGTCGTAGAAATTGTGCATAAACATACGAATAAATCGAATAGATTTAAAATCGCTGATATTACCAATTTTTTTGTCGTAACTATTTACTGGTATTTTAAATTGATACCATTTTACATTTGAATCTTCGTCGTTTGAAAATGTCGCAGTTGCTTCTACTATATCTGTAATATAGTTTTTCCCAATTTCAAAATCTTCTTTTCTGATGCTTATGCGGTATTGGAAATAATGTTCATTTTCGTTTAGCGTATTATCTCGATTTATATCTTCAATATTTGGAGATACCGAAGAGTGTGTTGGATAGTCTTCTGGGGAGAATTCAGTTGGAATAGAGTTCCCTTCTAAACCATTGAATCGTTTGTATCTATCAAGAATATTTAAGTCTTGCTCGTCATAATCTGTTCCTCTGAAATAGTGAAAGTTGTCAGATGATGGGTCATCAAATGCTTTTTGATATGCTTGTGATTCAGTTCCGAATCTTGATGCGATTAAATTTAAGAAATTTGCACCACCAGCTTCTGTTTCGCCATCAAAATGTGTTCTTTCGTTCTCATCGTTTAAGCCGTCAAGTCCGACATCTTGCGCTACTCTAGATTCTGGTTCGATATCAAATGCATTTACAAGTGATTGCATTAAAGGGATTAAACCCCAGATTGTTGTGTCAACAGGATGATCGTTGAATGGTGTTGGAAGCCCTTGCTCAAACGATTTTCTACCATCTTTTAGCACATCTTCTGAAATTTCACCAAGGTTGAAATACAAATCTCCACCATCGTTAATAGAATCCTCAACAAATGGGTCCATTAACCAGAATTCTATATATTCTATATTAGATTCTTCGAAATCTGTTGTTTGTAATTGTCGCATGATACCACCCCAACGAGTTTGTGGATTTAGAAGGTTTCCGTCTACATCAATATTATTTGCATCGTAGTTATATGGCCCTCTTTCTGTTGGGTAAAATGCGAGGTTCAGTGCTGCCATATTTGTAGGAATACTTGTAGTATTGTCTTTATTTGGGAATAATTCTTTTTCGTAAATTTCTCTCACGTAATGGCTCGACCTATCTTCAACGCTAACTGGTGATGAAGATCTTTGAAATAGAGGATCAATTACATACCATGCTAATTTTGCTCTTCTATTACTGTTTTCTAATTCGTTCAAAAGTAGGCCCTCAGGAAACATAATAGAATCTTTTGGAGTCCCTGCCAACGACCATGCAATTTGTGATTTTAAATCAATTGTAGTTTTTGCTCCTTCAAAATCATCAATATATGCATTGCCTTCTATAGCTTTAGAGTGCCCAGGGATAAGGTGTGCAAATTCTCCAGTCATCGTAATAGTCGACATCTCTTTTGTTTCGATAAACGGAATAAAATCAATTGCTTTTGTTAAGGCTGGAACATCTGTTCTATATGATGTGTTTACACCCCAAATAGTATTTGAAATTGGTTCGTTACCGACGCTAATATTTTGTGTAATAGGTTTTTCTGATAAATGAAGAATTGTTGCTCCAACATTGAAGTTCTTAGAAAAATCATAGTTTAAATGGGTTCCAAGAAGTGATTTTCTTTGCATCGAAGAAACTGAATTACTTTCGAGTGCAACTTTTATTGGGGCTCCAGATTCGAGTAATCCTTGGTTAATAATTGTCAGACGACCTAAATTATAGTCGACAGTAAAATCTACATTTTCGACAAGTTTTTGAGCACCTGAAGTTACAGAAACACTACCTTGTGGAATGTTGATAGCGTTTAACACAATTTCTCCTCCTCCCGATGATTTATACCTACCTTTTAATTTAAATTTATTCTTTTCAGCTATTTGTCGCGCAGTACTTTGTGTGCTATCATAAAGCTCTTGAAAGACAAAAGGCTCTGCAATTTCGTCTAGTAAAAAATCTCCGTTGGTTATTCTTTGTTTTAGGTGCGAACCAAAAGGCTCTCTGACTGGGAAAATAATTCTACCGTCGCTAGTGCTTACAGTTATGCCTTCTATAAAGTCAAAAACCCCATCGGGGTAAGGGTCTAATTGTGAGTTTAGATTATCTAATTCCATTACTGAAATTAGTTGTTCATCATTGATATTTCCTGCAGGAAGAAAATTTATTTCTGTTCCTGTTTTATCATTGTTGTACATTATATCTAGCCAAAAGTCTTCGCGCGAAAGTTGGTATGCTCCAATATTATAAATGTTTTTCATCATCAAATCCCATGATTTTGTTCGTGGGGTAAATGAGGTTCCTTTTATAAGTTTTAATACTAGTGCACTTGGAGCTGTAATTGCAGAGTTTGAAAATTCCCCGACTTTATAAACTTGTCCTCCTACAGTATACTCGTAAGCAACAGCAAGTACTTGATCCGAATTTAGTGTAGAGTTAAGCGAAATATATCCTAGTTGTGCATTTACAGAGTATTCGTTAGACCCAAGTAAGCGAGCAGATTCAATCTTTTCATAATCTGTACCTCCGTTCATATTTAATCCTAGAAGCGTGCTCCCAACAAGATTTATATCTCTGACATTTGGATAATTAGTAGACATATCGTTAAGAATATTTGCACTGTTATCAGGGTAGTTAGTAACATAATATGTCCCGTGGTTATTACTAACATATTGAGATTGTATGTCGTTTGTGTTACTTTCTCCTAGGTCGGCAAATGCAACAATGTTCCTAGAATTATCATAGTCATTAGTTCTGTTTGTAATCCAAACTTCGATACGAGTAATATTTATGCCACTACTAATAATTGGTAACGCGGATAATGATCTATCGTAGTTTTCTTTGAAATAGTGAGAAAGGAAATAGTGTTTATCGGCTTCGTATTCATCAGCATCAACCTCAAAATCTTTTGATTGAGCACCTCCTTCTACTTCTATCACGGAAGATTCGCTTCGTTGTTGAGAGAAGATAGAAGTAACCGATAGTTTCCCGAATTTTAGTTCAGTTTTGAATCCAAATAAACTTTGACTACCAGAAATTAATGTTCCAGTTAAAGGTAGAGATACGTTTCCTGCTTCTATTTTTTGGATTATTTCGTCTTCGTGTCCTGTGTATTCTAATTTTACAGCGTCTTCAAATTCAAATACAGATTCTGTATCAAGTCGCATATCAACTCTTAGTTTGTCTCCAATTTGACCAATTACGTTCATTTGTATTTTTTCGTTGAAATCGAAAGTCGTTGTACGTTGATTTTCTACAGGGAGGCTAGGGTTTTCATTTTTAGAAATATTAAGCCCAAGACTCGCTTCTACAGATCCTTGTGGTCTAATGTCAACAGTATTGCTACCAAAAATTCTATCAAAAATTACACCACCAACTTCTAGCTTAGGAATTAGTGTTTCTCGTGTCTCTGAAACTTCACTATTAGCGCGTTGCTGCCAATAATTTTGCATCGCTTTTTCAAAGTCATAGTCAATATATTCATCGAAAGTTACTGCGAAAGGTGTTTCGATAACTTCGTCATTAATAGTTTTTTTGAATATGTAAGAATCTGTTTCTGGGTCGTAAACTATTTCTGTTTTAGTTTGTTCTAAATCAGATCCATAAAGCGGGCTATTGTCAAGGTTTTTTGTCGGATTTATATTTTTCTTAGGTATTGGGAATGTTAGGTCAACTTTTTTTGCAGTATCACCTTGTGTCGTATCATCAACAGAAACGAACTCGTTACTCAGAATATTATCCATATTATAACGCTTGTTAATATTCGCGTTTGTCGGAAATATTATCGAGATGAGACTAAGAATTAGCCCAGCAAAAAATAAATATTTAAAAATCTTTTCGCCCAATATTCTTCTATATTACAGATAATTTAAAGCTAACTTTACAGTTTCTTCTAACGATAAATTGCTGTTTTCTTTTAGTAGTTTACTCAATACCTTTTCGATGTTAGGCTTAGAAAAACCTAACATAACTAAAGCACTTAACGCATCTTTGTGCAAAGTATTGTTTAAACTGCCAGAAATTTGAGAAATTTTTACAGATTGTTCTCCGATTTTATCTTTCAGTTCGATAATAACTCTTTGGGCAGTTTTAGCTCCAATACCTTTAACACTTTTGATTGCATTGTCGTTGCCAGTTGCAATTGCTTCGATAAGGCTTTCTGCGTTAAATGATGATAGTATTAGTCTTCCTGTATTAGCACCAATGCCGTTTACCGTAATCAATAATCTAAATAATTCGCGCTCTTCTTTGTTTGTAAATCCGTATAAAGCTCTTGAATCTTCACGAATAATCTCATGTAAATATAGCATGCATTCTTGCCCTTTTTTTAGCTCGGAATATGAATTAAGAGTTATATTGATATAATAACCTATTTGGTTATTTTCTATGACTACATATGTAGGAGTAATTTCGGCCAGCAGGCCTTTAATATATTCTAACATTAAGTATGTATTAATTTAATTATAAGCCTGCAAAAATATAAAAACAATATTTATCTTTTGTGGTTTTTTAACAATATTTTGGTATATTTTTATCTAACTTCTCGTTAAAAATATTAGCCTTTCACTTAAAAAACTACAAAACAGAAAATAAAAATTACCTTTAGAAAGTGGTATTTTATTCAATACTAAAATCTTATAGTATCTATTTTTCAATCTTATAAATGCTATTCAATTTAATAGAATCGGTATTTAATAAAGAATCTGGACAAAAATATACCGCTGGATTTTTGAACATTTGCATATATTTTTTCTGATTGGTCAATTTTGCCGACTTGCTAATTTCATCGCCTTGATAAGTATGCAGTATAAGTATATTCTCAAATTTATCTTCAAATTTGCAGTGTGCACATGCAGAGTAATCAGAAACCATAATATAAGAATAGTCTGAATAATCGTATTGTGTTGTATCGAGCGAAATACTTTCTAAAGCAGAAAAATCTGGGAGTTTCTGCAAGTCAATTGCACTAAGATATTTTGAATCAAAATCAATAGATATTTTACTTATTGCAGCATAATATTTATATTGGTTATTCTCATCGACCGAATCTACAAGGTTAACGGTGTAATTATTTATAAAATCAATAGGTTGAGATCTATTTATAGTAGAAAATGTCTCTTTAACTCCTTCGTTTATATAAAATTCGCCTTTCGATAAAGAATATACAAAATATAGTTTGCCAGGAGTCCACTTGCTCGCATTAAGGTCAATCTCGGGTTGAACATAAATAAATAATAAATCATCGTCAATAAAAGCAATTTGTTCGATTTTTGGGTATCGCATAATCTTATTTTTATTTAAAATTTCAATTATTTTATACGCAGGAGGTTTGTTATCTAAAAGGAAATCGTTAGGTAAGATAGAGTCAAGAAAAGTTTGGGTTTTATAAATTGCAGGATAATCAATAAATATTGTGTCTTTTGCTACAAGATTATTATCGTAGAGGTATACTTCTGGCTTGCAAGGGTGTGCTATTGCAATATTGTCTTTTGTAGAGCTTGCCCATTTAAAACTAAAGTGCGACAAGTAAATCCCTTTTCCAACATCAATGTTAACGGTTTTTTCTATTTTCTTTTTTTTATAGTTGAATCTTGCTAATCTGAAAATATCGTGTACAGTGTCGCTTCTTCTGTAATTATATGTGTTTACTAATAGTACATTATTTGTAGAAGCCTCCCCATAAATAGGAAGTATTTTTTCAAAATCAAAATTTTCTTTCTGTGGAAGTTTAATTTTTTTATAAGTTTCTAGTGTATTCCCTTTTTGTTTTACGTGGTATAAATGATCCCATGTCATTAATATCATTTCATTTTTTTGTAAACAACAACCTCCTCCGTTGCAATAGGAATAATTTCCGTACAAATCTTTTTCTACTTTCCAATGTAGCAAACTTGTATTATGTAGACTATCAACAACTAAAAAAGAAATAGAGTCAGAATTAGTCTCATGTACGGGCATTAGAGGTATAATAGATTTGTTTTTGCATTTTATGTTTTCGCGGTAACTAAAATAGTTATCTCCATTAATTTGTGGAATTTCAATTTTTTTATGATCCGAAAAAGTTTGACAAAATAAATGGGTAGTTATTGTGGAAAATATAAGTAAAGTAGTAATAAATTTTAACATAATGTAACTTTTTAATTAGTAAGATAATATTTAAAATAAAGAGCTAATAGTTTTGAATATATTAGCTCTGTAAGTTTAGTCGTATGTGACGGTCATGTTATACTCCACTTTTTCGGTCTCATTTCCATCTTCATCCAAAACATATTTTGCTTTTTTATAGTTAAT
>CAYJBL010000001.1:20696-21811 GCA_964368115.1 uncultured Bacteroidales bacterium | reverse complement strand
CTATGTACTTATCCATATCAATTTTTTTTGTTTTAGCAGATGTTTCTATAGGTTTTAGTGTACTTATTTCAACTTCGGGGCAAATTGTATTTCCTTTGCCTCTACAAGTTTGCCTAATTAATTTGTTGTCGCTATACTCTAATGTAACTGTTTTGAATCCAACTACGCCATTGCCGAGATCTTTACCTCCTTTTCTTGATATAGTAGTGGTTTGAGAAAAACCAACAGATACAAATAAGGATAAAATTAAAATTGCGAATAAATGTTTCATAATAAATTAAATTTAAAATTATTAAAAAATTGGATTGAAAAAATGAAACCTCCTTTTTGGTATTGTGCAGTGCAGTACATTGGAAGTGTATTTGCATTGCTGGTTAATTACTTGTTAAAGCTCTTTGTATGCTTTTCGTAAATACATTATCGTACCAAAAATACGAAAAAAAAAGTATAATGCAAATTTTTGGGTTTTTATTTTTCTTGTGTAGAATCGTCTAACATTTCGTCAATCAGCAACATAATTGCAGCGTTTGAAGCCGATCTGATATTATGCTCTCTGTCGGCAGAGAAATTAAATTTCTTACTTATGGTTTTTGATTTAGAGGCAATTGCTATCCATACTGTGCCTACGGGTTTGTTTTCGGTTGCTCCATTTGGTCCTGCAATTCCGCTTATTGCAATAGCAAAATCTGTGTCTAGTAATTTGATCACTCCATTTGCCATCTCTTCGACAACATTGCTGCTTACTGCTCCGTAAGAATATAAAGTAGATTGTTCAACACCTAAAATTTTTTGCTTTACATCATTATCATAGGCAACTATAGAGCCTTTGAAATATTTAGAACTTCCAGAAATGGAGGTGATTAGCGAGGCGATATGACCGCCAGTACAACTTTCGGCAGTAGATATAGTTTGAGATTTTTTAGCAAGTAAATTCCCTAGTAATTCGCTAGGAGTGAAATTGTTAGTAGATTTAAGGTGGTCAGGGATAATTGTTTTAAGCTCTTTAATCTTAGCTTCAACAGTATCTATCAATTGACTTGTTGGTTCGTACACACTAAATCGCAATTTAATATATCCAATCGAAGGTAAGTATGCTAGTTTGATATTTGAATCTA
>CAYJBL010000001.1:3677-20686 GCA_964368115.1 uncultured Bacteroidales bacterium | reverse complement strand
CTAAAGATTTTTCCCAGTCGCGTAGCTTTTCTGCAAGCATGGCCTCGGGGTAACGAACAACAAGTACTGTCTTATGGAAAATGCTTTTTTCTTCTATTTTATTTGAGATATATGGAATAATTTTATCGCTCATCAAGTGCATCATTTCGAACGGAACTCCTGGCATCGCGAATAAATATTTCGATTCTTTTTCAAGCATCATCCCTGGTGCTGTTCCTTTTTCATTGATAAATACCGTAGCTTTATCGGGAACTAGTGCTTGGTTACGATTATTTTCATTAAGTGTGTAGTTTTTTTCATTTATCAAATTCCTTACATGTTCAAGCGCAGAATCGTTGATTTTTAGTGTACACGAAAAATAATCGCATAAAACAGATTTTGTAATATCGTCATTTGTTGGACCTAATCCACCAGTAATGAAAATAAAATCTGATTCGCTAAAAGCCTTGTCTATTGTGCCAAAAATTTGGTTTTTTTCATCACCTATCGACATTATTGAATGTACTTTTATTCCAATTTCGTTTAATTTTGTTGCTATCCATGCCGAGTTTGTATCAACTATTTGACCTATCAGTATTTCGTCGCCAATTGTGATTATTGTAGCAGTTTTCATCGGTTCTTTTTTATTATGATTTCATTGGTATGATGCAACTTTCAAATTTAAGAAATTTTATTCGTAAATTCTAATAGCTTCTCAGTAAATACGTTCCAACTTAAATTGTGCTTAAGGTTTTTTATCTCTTCGCAGAATTTTTTGGGGTTTGTATCGAAAAATTTTTGTATCGATTTTGTAATCTCAGTTGAATTTGCATTTTCAACGATTAGTCCAGTTTTGTTATGATGGATAATTTCTGCAAGCCCTCCAACATTAGTGGCAATCATTGGGGTTTCGAAATGATATGATATTCCAGTAATTCCGCTTTGAGTAGCACTTTTATACGGTAGAATGCAGACGTCAGCAGCAGAGAAAAATGTGCTCACTTCGCTGTCGGACACATATTTAACATGTTTGTAGATTCGGTCTTTATTGGGGTTTTGCTCTATTTGGTTATCGTATTTATCGAAACTCCCATAGGTTTCTCCAGCTATTATTAATTGGTACGAATCATCAAGTTCTCCAAACGAGTCTATTAGTAGATCCAAACCTTTGTAATCGCGAATAAATCCAAAAAATAATAGAGTTTTTTTGGTCTTATCTAAGCCTAATTTTTCGATAGAAGAATTGCGATTCTGTATTTCTCCAAAGTGATCGTATAGGGGATGAGGTAAAAGTTCGACGTTTGCATTAGGAACAAGCGATAATAAATCGGACTTTACTTTTTCCGACATCGAAACGAAACATGTATTATGCTTTAAAAAGTATTTTGTAAATGCGCTGTCAAAGAATTTTTTCTCGTGAGGAATTACATTATCTAAGATTGTCAGTATTTTAGTATGTTTTTTTAAGTTTTTTGCAACGCAGCCAAGTGAAGGTCCAAAATATGACATCCAATATTTCATAATTAGAAGGTCTGGATTAAATTTTTGAATTTCTTTTGCTGTTTTTCTCCAAGTAAATGGGTTTGCAGTATGTAAAGTTCTTTTCGCATCTATTTTATCAACGACATCACCTTCTTTTACAAATTGAGTTTCTCCAGGGAATAAAAAATTTGGATATTGAGTTGTAAAAGTGTATGCCTTTACTTGGTGTCCTTGATTTTCTAATTCTCTAAAAACCGATGCATTAAACTGAGCAATTCCGCCGCGAAACGGATAAAATGTTGATAAATAGGCTATTTTCATTCTATGAGCTAAGTTCCTCTATTTTATTTAGTACTGTCTCTGGCTTAATATCAAGCATGCACGTTTTTTCTCTTTTACATGTATTTCCGTAGAAGCATTCGCAGCCAGATTCTGGTTCTACAATTACGCCTCTATTGTATAAATAAAATTCGTGTTTGTTGAAGATATTATTCATTAGTACCATTTTCTTTTTTAATGCAGTTGCAATGTGCATCATCATAGAGACTTGTGTAACTATAATGTCACATGCCGAGCTTATTGCAAAAAATTCTTCTAGTGAATATGTTCCTGGATACCATGCTTCTGTTTTTTCAGAAATAGTTTTATTTTTTGCATCTTCTTGTGGTCCTCCAAGTACGATTGGGAAGTAGCCTTTTGCAAGAAGTTCCTTAGTAAGCTTAATCCAATATTCTTCTGGCCATAGGCGCGTGAGCCATCTATTTCCACAACCAGTATTTAGTCCAACTATTGTTTTGCCATTAGATTTTGAAGCGAGTGTATTTTCCCATTTTGCAGTTAAATCTTTGTTGTAATTTAAAAGATATGGTTCATCATTAAATTTAAGGCCACAAATTTCGAATATTTCATCTAAATAGTGCTTTGTATTTTGTTGTGAAATATGGTCAAAATAACCAGTCAATAGTTTATGTTCTGCATTTTTATCTGCTGCATCTATGTGGTTATTTTTCCAAATAAAGCCGTATTTTTCTTTAGCGTCAACCTCCGAAAGCAACATACAAGCCTCTTCTTCTTTATCTAAGTTTATTGCTATGTCAAACTTCTTATTTCTAGTGATATATAAAGAAGTTTCGTTCCAATTAAATATAGTGTCTATTTCTTGCTTAGGTAAAACTTCGGGTGATAAAGTAATCCACGTAATGTGGGCATTTGGATAAAGTTCTTTAAATTTAATTACTAGTGGAGTTGTTCTAATAACATCTCCCATTGCGCCTAATTTAATAATTAAAATACGTTTGCTAATTTTGGTGTAGTTATTACAATTTTGGCAATCAACATTATGTAGTTTGCTTGGAGAACATGGTATTGCTCCTTTAAAAAATTTGCAGTCGTATTTAATTTTTGTAAGGTTCATTATTGATTATATAGTAATTAATTTGAATAAATTAAAATGTTATCTAAATAATATTGAGCACTTTGTCCTGCTGTTGATTCAAATTTAAATGCGCAATAAATTTGTCCTGTAAAATTTGATAAGTCAAGAGCTCCAGAATTTGTCCATTCACCAAATGAGCTAGATGGAGCTTCTGAAATATTAGGATTTAATTCTGTCCATGTAAAATTTTGAGGATTTGCATTGCCATCGTAGTCGGTAGAAATATATACTTTTAGTTTTGCGCCAGTATATAGTCCAGCACGAGATTCAAACGATAATTTTGCATTTGTTGCGTCTATTTGTGGAGAAATTAGCCATGAAATATTTTCTTGTTGGTTGCCAGCAATTCTTGCGGTTGAATTTTCTGAACCAATATTTCCAAGCCATTTAATATTTCCAGCTTCACTAATGTTTTGCCAATTATTATGGCTAATTGGCATTCCATTTTCTACGTCGTCAAATCCTTCAAAGAATATTGTATCAACATCTCCAAATCTACGTTCGTCAAAATTTATTTCTTTGGTAGAACGTATATATAATTGCCAATCGTCGTTGAATTTACTGACGATAGCGGTAATATTTCCTCTCCCTTCTGGTATAGTTTTACCTGCAAAACTAGCGTATCCACTAGTTCGTACGATAATAGTATTACCATTTTCATCTTCAAGGGTTCTGTTTTCTGTGATAAGGTCATCTGCATTAGCAAATGTTTTTCCTATATCCTCATATTTAAACTGAACATTTTCAAGTTTGACAAGTTTTGCCATGTATGGTCTATCAATTAAAACATCAATAGGGGCAATATCGTTAATGGTTACGACTTCTGGAATAATATGTTTTTGTGTAGCAATTTTCACAATATTATCATCTACGAATACCGAGTCAAGTTGCATCATTCCAGAGTATTCACTTAATATTAATCCTTTAAGGTAAATTCTAATTGAGTCGCCTTCGTATAAACCACCCGAGGACATTAGATGTAAATTAATCCCTCTCTGAGCGTCTTGAACGTATGCAGATTTATAGATATTACCTCCTTTATCGTCCATTCCAACAACTGCGTACAGCGAATAATCAGTAGTGAATTTATAATCTTTATTATTGATACTATCACTTTTGAACATATCGTATAAATCTTGGATAGTTAGAATTTCGCCCACAGGAATATCTTTTTGTGGTGGTTCCGAGAAATCGTCATCTACACATCCGCTTATAGTTATTAAGCAAAAAACAATTATTGCTAGTCCTATTTTATTTGTAATATATTTCACAGTATTAAGTATTTAGTAGTTTATTTATTCAAATCTATTTCCATTCATTATTATTTCGTCAGCAGATCGAATGATTAGCTGCCAATCTGTTGTTCCACTTTGCTTTACGTATTTTGTTGCGATAGCAATGATGCTTCCGCTACCACTAGGAATTGTATCGTTAGCAAAGTCAGCATATCCACTGGTACGTACTATAACAGATTTTTTATTTTTGTCTTCCAAATATCTATTTTGGTCTAAAGGAGCATTGTTTGTAGATATGTAAAAAGTTTTGCCAAGCTCATTAGATTTAAATTGTAAACTATCAATTTTTACGAGTTTGCAGTCGTATGCACCAGTTTCTAATTCATCAAGGGTAATTAAAGCGGGCTCTATAAAGTATTTTACATCTTGTATCATCATACTTTTTTCAAAATCAAGTACATCTTCAAATACGAGTTCCATCTTACCGCTATAATCAACAATTTTAGCTCCGTTTAGATTTATGCGAACATAATCGCCAACTTCAAAAAGGCCATCGTTGCTTAGCTTATAAAGGTTTATCCCTCCAGTCGAATCTTGAATATATGCTTCTTTATAAATATTTCCAGATTTATCACTCATACTAATTGATGCAAAAAGCATAAAATCGTTTTCGAAGACATAGTTGTTGCCGCTATCAGCTTGAATTTTGTATATATCAGCAATTGTAAGTATCATTTCTGGATCAACACTTGCGATTGGAGGTGTATCGAAATTATTTTCACAGCTAGTAGTGAAAAAGCCAGCAAATAGGCAAATTGATATGATAATTTTATTTTTCATAATTATTAAATAATCTAATTGTTAAAATCTGAAATATACATTTATAAAATATGTTCTTCCGTACATGTAATAGTATTTATTTGGAAATTTATCTATATCTGTATTGTCGAATCTATATTGTTCAAAACCGCTAGTAGCAAGTTCTGTATTATTTAGTAAATTATTAACGCTTAATGTGAACCCAATTCTGTAATCATTTACTCTCCACGATTTTCCACCCCAAATGTCGATCGAAAAACCTGGTTTTAGTTTTTCTTGATCTAAAATAGCTTCAAGTTGTGAGTCAGTATCAACAAAAATACTCAAGGCTTCTTCTGTATGTTTTTCAGGGTTGATATTAACATAATTTTCGGCAAAATAATTAGCATTAACACCAATAAACCAATATTTTGGCGCATTATATTTTAGTCCAACCGAACTTGCAAATTCAGGCATTGAACCAACGTGATAACCTTTAATATATACTGTTCTATTTTCGGCAAGAACTTCAGAGCTGTTATCTTGGGCAATTGTAACAGTTGGGCGATTATTGTATAAGTATCTTCCATATGCAACTGCTAGGTTTGCAGAGATTGTAGTAGAAAGTTTAAGTTCAGAACCAAGTTCTCCACCGTAATGCACCTTGTCTATTCCGCTCATTGCATAGTTTACGAATGTTCTTAATTCATCGTGGTAGAAGCTAGTGCTTTTAATTCCATCTTTGAAATCTGTATAATATCCAGTTATTTTAAATTGGAATTTTGGAGAGCGGTAGATATAAGATAAATCTGAAGAGTATATTTTTTCACTTGTAAGTCCATCGATTACGTGATCTCTTGTTCGTGGTGAAACATATGAATCGCGGCTATATGGTGCTCTTGTAAGGTATGTTGCATTTAGTTGAAGGAAATTACGACCAGTTATTTTATAATTTAATCCTCCTTTAACGTTGTAATTCCAAAAAGTATTTTTAGTAGAATTTCCATCAGAATATATAGGGAATTTTCCGTTACGCATGTTACCTGTTCGCCAAAATTCAGAGTAAGATAAGTTAAGACCTCCAAAAACTTCTATTTTTGAAAATTCATATTCTGCTTGGGCAAAAACGTCGGCAGTATTGATATTCATTACATAATCATATCCAAAAACATCACCTTCTTTTACAATTCTATTTGGTTCATCAACATTATTTTGAATAATATAATCGTCATCGCTAAAATCACGTTCAGCAAATTGATCTATATCCAACCACCAATCTGCTCCTAGTAGGTCATCAACAATTTTGTAGTTATGAGTTTTATTTGACATTATATTTGCTCCTGCTACTAATTTCCCTTTTTCCTTTAAGTCTTTAGAAATAAGGGTTGAAAAATCAAAACGGTTAACGTCGTATCTTCTTTCTTCTACAATATATTTTGCTCTATTCCCTGTAACGTCATTCCCTGTAATACCGCTGACATTTTCAACTGTATATAAGTTTTTTCTGTTGGCATCGTAAAAAGAGTCCCAATCAAGTTGGCGGAATGATTCGTTATTTTGCCACATATCAGTATAGTAGCCATAAAGATAGTCGTCTTCTTCATAGTAGCTTGGGAGATTTCTGTAATAGTCAGGACGTGGATCTGGAGCATCGTACCAGTTAAGAGCTGTAGAACCACCGCGTCCGAAAGTATATGAAACAGACGTTGTTATTTTTGTTGTTTTGTCAATATCCCAATAGTGGCTAAGAATAGCTCGTGGTTGATGAAAAGTGCCAATTTTTGAATTTCTAATTTCACCATTTTGATATCCCCAATTCGGATTATAATAATTGTCGCCTGTAAGATCATAAGCTTCTTGCACAACTGCGCTGCTTTTTCCTCGTGTTGATGGCGAACCCCATGCAATTAGACCAATACTATGTTTCTTATTAAGTTTTTTTTCTGCTGAAAAAAAGTATGAATATGCTTCGTAAGATGTTCCTGTAATGTACCCTTCTTGTGCTAACCTAGTTGAAGCGGAAGCAGAAAAAGCCCAGCCATTTTCCATCAATCCAGTACTATGACTTACCATCATACGGTGAGCATAACTTTTATTACTAAGAGAGTATGATATGCTTGTTCCTGGAATTATCTCTGAAGCTCTTGTTTGAATATTTGTAATTCCACCGATTCCTCCATACGAGTAGTCCGAAAATAGTAACCCGTATGTGTTAACTTTGCTACGTGTAACATCATTTAAGCCTCCCCAATTTCCCCAATACGGACGACCAGTTTCGGCATCATTTAGACGCAAACCATTCATCAATACTTGTGTTTCTCTACTATCGTAGCCACGTGTTCTGAATCTCGCTTGCCCAAAAGTGTAACCTGCGGTGTTTACGAAAATATCTTTCGAAGCACTTAGTAATCCAGAAATATCGTGTGATTGATTGTCTGTTTCAAAATCACTTTCGCCTAGTATTATTGTAGGAACTACTGGAGCATTGATTATTAAGCTATCTTCAACTTGCGATAATCCCACAAGACTAATTGATAACATAATTAGAGTAATAATCGTTTTTCTCATTTGATTATAAATTGTGTTTTTCGATAAATTTACTGCAAAATTAGTTTTATTTATTTTATATGTGCTAAAATATTTTGTAAAAAAAATGTTACTAAAAAATAAGCACCTAAGAATAATCATTAGGTGCTTATTATAAGATTGTTAGTGTGTTCAGTTTAATTTATTGACTCAGCATTTACACTTGAATTTATTTTGCTGACTAAGCCTTTTAATACAGCTCCAGGACCAACTTCGATAAAGTCAGTAGCGCCATTTGCTATCATATTTTCAACAGAAAGAGTCCATCTTACGGGGCTAGTTAATTGTTTGATAAGATTTTCGCGAATTATTTCTGGATTTGTACTTGGCATTCCATCTACATTTTGATAAATAGGACAATTTGGAGTATTGATTGCAGTTTCTTTAATTGCAATACTTAATTCTTCACGAGCAGGTTCCATAATAGGAGAGTGGAAGGCTCCACCAACAGGCAATTTAATAGCTCTTCTTGCTCCAGCTTCTTTAAGTTTTTCTATTGCAATATCAATACCTTCATTAGAGCCTGAGATTACAATTTGGCCTGGTGAATTGTAGTTTGCAGCAACAACGATTTCGTCTATTTCTGCACATATTTTGTCTACCACTTCTGCATCAAGATTAAGAACTGCAGCCATACTTGATGGATTTATCTCACATGCTTTTTGCATTGCCATAGCTCTTTTGTATACAAGAGTAAGACCGTCTTCAAAACTTAATGCTCCACTTGCTACAAGAGCGCTAAATTCTCCTAGTGAGTGCCCTGCAACCATATCAGGTTTTACTTCTTCTCCTAAACAAATAAATGTTATTACAGAATGTAAAAATATTGAAGGTTGCGTAACTTTTGTTTGCTTTAGTTCTTCATCTGTGCCTTCAAACATAATGTCTGTTATTCTGTATCCTAAAATCTCGTTTGCTTTTTCGAATAATTCTTTTGCTTTTGGATTAGAATCATATAATTCTTTTCCCATTCCTACAAATTGGGAACCTTGTCCCGGAAATACGTATGCTTTCATTTTATTATAATTTGTGTGTTTACTTAATAAATATCACGACCTTTTATGAGAGATAAAAATTCTTTTCGTGTAGCATCTTTTAAAAATGCTCCTGTAAAATCAGATGTAGTTGTGATAGAGTTTTGCTTTTGAACTCCTCTCATTTGCATGCACATGTGATGAGCTTCAACTACAACTGCGACTCCAAGTGGATTTAGTGTATTTTGAATACAATCTTTGATTTGCGTCGTTAGTCTTTCTTGGACTTGTAATCGTCTAGCAAAAACATCAACCACTCTCGCGATTTTACTTAAACCAGTTATGTATAAATTTGGAATATATGCAACATGAACCTTTCCGTAAAAAGGTAATACGTGGTGTTCGCACATGCTATATAGCTCAATGTCTTTTACAATAACCATTTGTTTGTAATCTTCACGAAATTTTGCTGAATTTAAAATTTCTTCAGGACTCATGCTGTATCCTTGAGTGAGAAATTGCAATGCCTTTGCTACTCTTTGTGGAGTTAAACTTAATCCCTCGCGATCAGGATTTTCTCCTAGAAGAGTTAAAATTTCTTTATAATGTTCTGCTATCTTTTTTGTTTTTTCGTCGTCGAAAATCTCTAATTTTTGATAGTTTTTTGAATCTATATCATTTAACGAAAATTCCATGCTCTCGATTTTTGCACAAATTAAATAAAATTATATGTATATTTAGGCAAATTTTTATAAAAGTCGTTCACACATGAAGTTGTTATTGATATCTGCAAGCTTAATTGAAGCACAGCAATTGATCGAAGAACTTTGTTTGGAAAAACAAACAGATTCACTATATAATAATGATAATAAGAGTATTTGTCTACTAATAACAGGGGTAGGTATTCCTGCTTGTATAATTTCTATATTAAATTCTGTGAATCTTAATGAATATGATCTTCTTATAAATATAGGAATAGCTGGTAGTTCCAATCCAAACAGTAAATTAGGAACAATATACAATATAAAAACTGATTATTTTGGAGATATAGGTATTTGTTCTAATGGAAGTTTTGAGAATATTTTTACTCTAGATTGGAATAATATGTATTCTCACTATTTTGAAAATGGGAAATTGATAAATGATAGTAAGGGGTCTAATTATTTTAGTTCATTAGAGCAAATGAACGGTGTTACTGTAAATATTTCAGAGCAGAAATTGTATGATGAAGTACTTGTCGAAAGTATGGAGGGCGCTGCATTTATGTTGCTCGCAAAAATGAAGAATAAAAATTTTATTCAAATTCGTGGAATATCAAATATTATTGATATTAACCGAAATAAAGAAGCATGGGATATTAATACGCCGATAAATAATTACAGTAAACTAATTGTTGAATTTGTAAATAATTATAAATGAAATTAAAGATTGCTATATCAAGTTGTCCAAATGACACGTTTATGTTTGATGCATTATTAAATAAAAAAATAGATACAAAAGGCTATGATTTTGATTTACATGTTGCAGATGTAGAAGAACTTAATAGTATGGCGATTGATGGTAAATGTGATGTGACAAAAATAAGTTTTCATACATTTTTTAATGTAGCAGACAAGTATCAATTATTAAGATCAGGGGCAGCTTTGGGCGAGAATTGTGGTCCATTGATTGTAGCAAAAAAGAATTATTCGATTGATGGTGTTTCTAATCTACATGTTGCAATTCCTGGCGAAAAAACAACAGCCAAACTATTGATGGATTATTTTTTTGGCAGATCGATAAAATATAAAACTATGATTTTTTCAGATATTGAATCGGCAGTAATAGATGAAACCTGCGATGCTGGGCTTATTATTCATGAAACAAGATTTACCTATGCTGAAAGAGGATTGTGTTTAATTGCCGATTTAGGAAGTTTGTGGGAAACAAAATTGAAACTGCCAATACCTTTAGGTGGAATCGTAATTAAACGAAATATTGACGATAAGATAAAAGCCGATATGAATGATATACTGCGAAATAGTATATTATATGCATTTGATAATCCAGAATCTTCACGCGATTTTATAAAAAAACATTCTATTGAACAAGATGAAAACATTATACAACAGCATATAAATCTATATGTAAATGATTATTCAAAAGATATTGGAAATCTTGGGAAAAAGGCTGTATATGAATTATATGATAAGTATAAAGTTATAAATTTCTGTAATAACAAGAAAGAAGCTTTATTTGTTTCTGAGTTTTAATCGTTAAGTATACGTTTGTGTAATGTTGGTCTGTGAAACATAAAATCTTCATTGCTAAACCAAATTTCGTTAGGATTTCGATAAATAATAGCTTCAGTCTGACATCCTATTATTCTTAGCTTATGTATATTTACTTTTCCATCAAAGAATTTGTCCGACTCAAAATCGGAAAGAAAAACAATTAATGAAGGAGCTGGTATGCCATATACATAACCAATTAATACAATTGAATTTGATATTGGGCAATAATCTGCACCACATATTAAGCCATCAACCTTAAGGGTATCGCGTAAGGCAGCAATATGAGAACCAATTTCTTTTGGGATGGAATAAAAATATGTTTGCTTATCGCCCCAGTTCTTAGAGAAAATATACAAATTATCTTCAAATGCGATTAATGCTTCGCAGTCAAAATTTGTTCCATCGCTATCTTTAGGCTTATTTGACTTGTTGTAAATGTCAGGATCGTAAGTAAAATGTATTTTTTCACACTTAATATCAGTTAAGTCACTATCTAGATCACTTAATTTTATTTTGTAAATTGTAAAATCCTTTCTTTTGCCTTTATTATTTCCAAAATCTCCAATGTATGCGTGCGTATTATCTTTGGCTATATCTTCCCAATCTATATTTTTAGCTCCAAGTATATTTTTTGTTTTAATAACTTCACCTGATATTGTATCAATACAATATAGTTTAGCTTCGCCACCTGAGTCGTTGTGTGTCCATAATTTATTATTATGAAAAAGTAAACCAGACGTTTCGCCTACAGTTGTGCATAGTTTAATCCCAATATCATCTTTTTCTGGCTTATCGTTTTGAGAAAGTGCAGAAGGAAGAAAAATAATTATTAAAATGCTAAATAATAGAATTTTAGCCTTCATCGCCATATTCTCTCATAAGCGATTCAGCTTTTTCTACCATATTCTTAGAGCCAGTAAAAAACGAAACGCGTTGGTGAATGCTTGTTGGTTGAATTTCCATAATCCTATTTCCGTATCCATCAGTGGCTAGTCCACCTGCTTGTTCAGCTAAAAACGCAATAGGGTTACATTCGTATAGTAATCTTAATTTACCATTTGGCGCAGAAGCTGTTTTTGGATAAATATAAATACCTCCTTTTAGTAAGTTTCTGTGAAAATCAGCAACTAGCGATCCGATATATCTCGAAGTATATGGACGATTTGTTTGAGGTTCGTTTTCTTGACAATATTTGATGTATTTTTTTACTCCGTAAGGGAACTTGGTGTAATTTCCTTCGTTAATAGAATAAATTTTACCTTCTGGAGGTGTTACCATAAAGTAATGAGATAGACAAAATTCCCCAATTGATGGCTCATATGTAAAGCCTGTTGTCCCAAGTCCTGTTGTGAAAACTAACATTGTTGAAGATCCATATATTACGTATCCTGCAGCTACTTGTCGTATCCCTGGTTGTAAAAAATCTTCGATTGTTGCTTTTTGTCCTGAAGGAGAAATGCGTCTGAAAATAGAAAAAATCGTTCCAACAGAGACATTTACATCAATATTTGAACTTCCATCAAGCGGGTCAATACATATTACGTAGTTGCCGTCAACAGAAAGTTCATCATCAAAAATAACGATTTCGTCATTCTCTTCGGATGCTATTCCACAAACTAAACCAGAGGCTTGAATTGCTTTTGTGAATATTTCATCAGCATAAACATCTAATTTTTGTTGGCTTTCGCCTTGTACATTTATATTATCGGCTTCTCCAAGTATGCTTGTATCTAGTCCTGCTTTATTTACTTTCTTATTTACAATTTTAGCCGCTAATCCAATGTGAATTAGTAACCTTGAAAGCTCTCCTTTGGCATACGGAAATGCAGATTGTTTTTGGATTATAACCTCGTTTAATGTTAAGATTCTACTAGCAGACATGTGTGTTCGTTTTTTTTGCTAAGATAATAAATTTAACAGAATAGCACCATTATTTATTTCTCATTTATATTTTTGTGAAAAATAATTTTATGAGTGATTGTCCAGCTTGTCGAAATAATAATACGTTAGAGATTCTTTCGTTTGATTCGACTAAAATATATAAGTGTACTAATTGTAGATTAATATTCTCGTATCCACTGCCTTTTGATGAGGATTTACAAAAATATTATCAAGGTTTTTTATTCGAAAAACCTAATTTAACAAGAATCCCGAAGAAAATAAGAACTAAAACATCTGAATTAAAAGACCTTTTTAAATTTGGAAATGAAAATTTAGAAAACAAAACATTTCTTGATTATGGAGGAGGAACAGGTGTTGCTACTGAAGCGGCGCGTAGATTAGGTCTGAAAATAAATTATTTTGACCTAGATGCACAAGCAATCGCATTTGTTAAAGAAACATTTAATATTGGGACACACACTTTTATACCGAGGACGAGCTAGTAGGAAAAAAGTTCGATTATGTACTTTCGGATAATGTTATCGAGCATGTTAAAGACCCAGAAGCCTTTATTCGCAAGCTATACTCAATGTTAAATGATGACGGAAGACTTGTTATTAAAACGCCAAATGTTAGCAATAATGAAATTTTATTTACGTGGGCGATACTCGTATTTCAATATTTTGTTAAAGCATTAAAATATAATGGACTTTTTAAGACAGCGAAAGCTACGTTTGTCCACAAATATTGGCATTGTTCACCTCCAAGACATTTATACGGATTTAGCAAAAATTCTTTGGAAAATATCATTGCTCAAATCGATGAAATTGAGCATAATGATATAAAATTTAAACATTATTCTCTCCCTTTTGGGAAATTTAATTTATTATCTATTGCATTTGCACAGAGTGGTATATTTAGAAAAATAATATTTTTTATCTTACTTTTACCATTTGCAGTAATTGAACTTCCAATAATTTTGCTTCGTTATGTACTAGCAAAGATGAATCTAATATCTAAAGTTGGGTTAGTACTAGAAATAAATAAGATAAAATAAATTGGCATTACCCATACGTTTCGCCAATAAAATCTAAAATACATTCAATTTCATCGGCAGACATTGCTGTTAGAAGTTTTATTCTAGTATCTCTGAAATTAGGAATTGATTTAAAATATAGGGCAAAATGCCGTCTCATTTCATAGATACCACGTGCGCCTTCTTTAAATTCTACAGATTTTTTTAGGTGTTCTTTTGCGTATTCAACTCTCTCAATAACAGATGGAGTAGGGAGTTCTTCTCCAGTTTCGAGGTAATGTTTAATTTCCTTAAAAATCCATGGTTTACCAATTGCAGCCCTCCCTATCATAATTGCATCGACACCGAATTTATCGAAATTCTCTGCGGCAATAGCTCCGCTTGTTACATCTCCATTTCCAATAATCGGGATTTTAATATTTGGATTGTTTTTTACTTTCCCGATAAGGGACCAATCTGCTTCTCCTTTATACATTTGAGCTCTTGTTCGTCCGTGAATTGTAAGAGCATGAATGCCGCAATCTTGGAGTAGTAGAGCAACGTCCATTACATTTTTATTTTCAGAATCCCAGCCTAAGCGAGTTTTTGCAGTAACAGGAACAGATGAGGCGGCTACAACTTTTTTTGTTATTTCTTCCATTAAAGGAAGATTTTGCATCATGCCACTACCTGCACCACGACCAGCAATTTTTCTTACTGGGCAACCATAGTTAATATCTAAGATGTCGGGATTTGCATTGCTCGTAAGTTGGGTAGCTTTCTCCATTGCATCTGGAATATGTCCATATATTTGGATTCCAATCGGTCGCTCATAATCGTAGACGTTAAGTTTTTCTACACTTTTACGAGCATCACGAATTAAACCATCCGAAGAAATAAACTCTGTGAACATTAAATCGGCTCCAAATTTCTTACACATATAGCGAAACGAAGGATCTGTTACATCCTCCATCGGAGCAAGAAATACTGGTTTATTGTTAAACTCTGTATTGCCGATTTTCAGCATTTTATGTAGCGTGATTAAAGTTTAGTTTTTACTTCAATTTCTTCAAATGCTTCTACAATATCACCAACTTTAATATCGTTAAATTTATCAATGTTCAATCCGCATTCGTAGCCAGAAGTAACTTCTTTTACATCGTCTTTGAAACGTTTTAAACTGCCAAGTTCTCCTGTATATATCACAATACCATCGCGGATAACTCGAACTCTTGATTTTTTGAAGATTTTTCCGTCAGTTACCATACAACCTGCGATAGTTCCAACTTTTGTAATTTTGAAAACTTCGCGAATTTCTGCCGAGCCAGTAACACTTTCTTTTAGAGTTGGCGAAAGCATTCCTTCCATCGCATCTCTAATTTCGTTAATTGCGTCGTAAATGATAGAGTAAAGTCTTATTTCAATCTCTTCTTTTTCTGCTAGTTTACGTGCATGACTAGAAGGACGAACTTGGAAACCAACAATAATAGCGTTAGAAGCAGCTGCTAGCATAATATCAGATTCTGATATTTGTCCCACAGCTTTATGAATGATATTTACTGCGAAATTGTCTTTTGATAGTTTTATTAGCGAATCAGATAGGGCCTCTACAGAACCATCAACATCACCTTTAACAATGATTTTTATTTCGTTGAAATCGCCAAGTGCAAGCCTACGACCAATTTCATCAAGAGTAATATGTTTTTGAGTTCTTAGACCTTGTTCTCTTTGAAGTTGTAATCTCTTATTTGCAAGGTTTCTAGCTTCATGATCTGTATCAAGAACATTAAATTTATCACCTGCTTGTGGTGCTCCGTTAAGACCTAAAACAAGAACAGGAGTTGATGGCCCAGCAACGTCAATTTTTTTTCCGCGCTCGTTATACATAACTTTTACTCTACCCGTTTGACAACCAGCAAGTAAAATGTCACCAACTCTTAATGAGCCAGACTGAACTAGTAATGTAGAAACGTATCCTCTACCTTTATCTAGTGATGATTCGATAACAGTACCAACTGCATTTTTATTTGGATTAGCTTTTAAATCAAGTATTTCTGACTCTAAAAGCACTTTTTCTAAAAGTTCATCAATATTTAATTTCTGTTTTGCAGAAATTTCTTGGGACTGATATTTGCCGCCCCACTCTTCAACTAAGTAGTTCATAGCAGCAAGTTCCTCACGAATTTTATCAGGGTTTGCTGCAGGTTTATCTATTTTGTTAATTGCAAATACAATTGGAACACCAGCAGCAGAAGCATGGTTGATAGCTTCTATTGTTTGAGGCATCACATTATCGTCAGCAGCAATAACAATAATTACAACATCAGTAATTTGTGCACCCCTTGCACGCATAGCAGTAAATGCTTCGTGACCAGGAGTATCAAGGAATGTGATGATTTTGTCGTTGTCAAGGGTAACGCTATATGCACCAATATGTTGGGTGATCCCTCCTGCTTCGCCATCAATAACATTTGTATTTCTGATTTGGTCAAGAAGTTTTGTTTTACCATGGTCAACGTGTCCCATAACAGTAACAATTGGTGGACGTAATTCTAAGTCTTCAACTGCATCTTCTATTTCTGGAATTTCACTTAAAACCTCGGCGCTTACAAATTCTACTTTATAGCCATATTCGTCAGCTACAAGTGACATTGTTTCTGCATCAAGACGTTGGTTTATTGATACAAATAAGCCTAAACTCATGCAAGTTCCAATAACACTAGTCGCAGGAACATTCATCATTGAGGATAGTTCGCTTACAGAAACAAATTCAGTTACTTTAAGAATATGTCTTTCTGCAGCTTGTTTATCAAGTTCTTCTTGTTTCTTTTGAGATACAAGATCACGTTTTTCTCTTCTGTATTTAGAAGTTTTTGATTTTTGTTTTGGTGAAGTTAATCTAGCAAGAGTTTCTTTTATTTGTTTTTGAACATCTTCCTCATCAACTTCAACTTTCTTAGGTTTATTTACAACTTTTTTTGTAGTGTTTGTAATAACAGGCTTTTGGCGCTTATTATCACGATTGCTATTATCAGGTTTAGTAATATCAACTTTTACTGTGTTGATACGCTTGCGTTTTAATTTGCGCTCTTCTTTTTCTTTTTCACGTAATTTTTGACGTTCCTCTTTTGCTTGTTGAGCCTTTTTTTCAGACTCTTCTTGGCGTTTTAAGTAACTATCAATATCTATTTTTCCAACTACATTTGGACCCGTAAGTTTTTCTATATTAGATTTAAAAACCTCAACAACTGGTTGTTCTTTTGGAACTTCAGGTTTTGTCTCTTTAGGTTCCGAAGTTTCTTTTTTCTCAACGACTTTGTTGATAGGTTTTTGTTCTTTAGGCTCAATAGT
>CAYJBL010000001.1:0-3667 GCA_964368115.1 uncultured Bacteroidales bacterium | reverse complement strand
AGTCTCTGTTTTGGCAGCAGGTTTTTGTTTTGCTGCTTTTGCAGGTTTTGTGTCTTTCTTTTTCTTGCGTTCAGCCTCTTTTTCTTCTTCTGTTTTGCGTTTAGGCCTAGTCTTCTGATTTATCTGTTCAAGATTAATAGTTCCTAACACTTTGATTCCTTCGTTATTTTGAAGGTCTTCTTCGCTTGAAGGCTCAATTATTGGTTGTATCTTTTTTTCAATTTTTACAACTTCTACTTCTTCAATATTCTCCTTTACAGGTTCTTCAATAATTTCAGGAATTTGCTCTTCTTTGCTTTCTATATTTGTTGAAGTTTCATTCGTTTCTACAACTAAATTTTCGTTAGAAGGAGTATCTGCCTTAATTGTATCCTCAGGTTTCTGAGTATCAACCTTCTCTTGAACATGTTGTTCCTTTTCAATAGCTAAGTTATTTTCTTTAATAACTTTTGCAGAAGCATTGGTTTTTATTGCTTTCTCGTTTAAAGATCTTGAATCTTTAAACTCTTCATATAGCATCTCAATGTATTCATGAGGAATTTTGGTGTTAGGGTTAATTTCACCAAGATCGATACCTTTAGTTTGTAGAAACTGAGTAATAGTACTAGTTCCCACGTTAAGGTCTCGTGCTACAATGTTTAGTCTTTTTGGTTTTCCTTCTGACATATATAAACAAATCAGTTATAATAAATTTTTATTCTTCTTCGAATTCTGCTTTAAGTACATTAACAACATACTCTAATGTTTCCACCTCAAGGTCAGTTCTTTTTTCTAACTCTTGAACGCTAAGATTTAAGACACTTCTTGCTGTATCGCAACCAATTGCTTTAAGGGCATCAATTATCCATTCGTCTATTTCATCAGTGAATTCGTCAAGATTTATATCTTCCTCATCTTCATCTACTTCGCGGTAAATATCAATGGTGTATCCAACTAATTGGCTTGCAAGTTTGATATTTAAACCTCCTTTCCCAATTGCAAGAGATACTTGATCTGGATCAAGATATACATCTGCCTTATTATTGTCATAGTTGATTTTAATAGATGATATTTTTGCAGGAGATAATGCTCTTTGTATATAAAGTTGAGTATTGGTTGTATAGTTAATAATATCGATATTTTCGTTATGTAATTCGCGAACAATACCGTGAATACGACTACCTTTCATACCAACACAAGCTCCAACTGGATCTACTCTTTCGTCGTAAGATTCAACAGCAACTTTTGCTCTTTCACCTGGCATACGAACTATTTTTTTGATTGTGATTAGTCCGTCAAGTATTTCTGGAATTTCTAATTCAAAAAGTCTTTCAAGAAAAACTGGTGATGTGCGAGATAGTTTGATAACTGGAGTTCCATTGCGAAGTTCTACATCAAGGACAACCGCTCTAAGTGTGTCTCCTTTGCGATATCTATCATTTGGAATTTGTTCACTTTTTGGAAGAATAAGCTCTGTTCCTTCATCATCAAGGATAAGAATTTCACGTTTCCATGTTTGGTAAATTTCTCCAACTATGATTTCTCCAATTCTGTCTTTATATTTTACGTAAACGTTATTTTTTTCACGTTCCATAATTTTTGCTTGAAGGTTTTGTTTTAGTGCTAATATCGCTCTTCTGCCAAAATCTTCAAGTCTAATTTCATCCGAATATTCTTCTCCAACTTCAAAGTCTTCGTCAATTTGTTGAGCTTCAGTTAGCGATATTTGTGTATATTCGTTGGTAAATTCTTCGTCTTCAACAACCATACGAGAACGCCATATTTCTACATCTCCCTTAGAGTCGTTAACGATAACATCAAATTTACTATCTTCTCCAAATAATTTTGTTAGAGTTGAACTGAAAACATCTTTTAATACCCCAATCATTGTAGGGCGATCGATATTTTTTAATTCCTTAAACTCCGCAAAGGTATCTATTAGATTGTTATGCAATTCCATAGTATTTGTCCTTATTTAAATGATAATACGCTTTTAGTAGATTTAATATCTTTAAATTCTACTTGTGTGCTTTCTATTATTAATTGTTTCTTGTTATTAATTTTCTTTGTTGAACTAGTTTCCACTAATATAGATTCTGCTGTTACTTCTTTAAGTTTCCCTAATAATTTTTCTCCTGTTGTATACACAATTTCAACTTCTTTATCAATGTTTTTTTGGTATTGTTCTACCACTTTAAATGGTTTTGTCAAACCAGGAGAGCCTACTTCAAGAGAAAAATCTAATTCTTCTGCTTCAAGTTGAGATTCAATAAAACGACTAATTCGCTTGCATTCTTCAATCGCTAGTCCGTTCATATCATCAATGTATACACGAATATCATTCGACGCAGTGGTCTTTATATCAACCAAAAACTGCGAATCAGTTAGTGTCTGACGACAAATATTTTCTATGTATTCTTTTTTTATCATTATGATACTTAATAAAATAGGGGACTTTTGTAGACCCCCTCTGTATGTATTCTCAAAAAAGCGAGACAAAAGTACGAAATGTTTTTGAATTTACAAACTTTATTTACAAATCTAAATTTTTATATGAGCTTAAGAGATTTTCTTTTGAATAGATTTTTTAGATATATTCGCAACGTAAAAAAAACATTGATTTGAAAAAAGAATTTATAATAAATTTATTCTTCCTATTATTTCTCAATTTGCTAGTAAAGCCATTTTGGATATTTGGAGTAGAACGTTCTGTTCAGAATGTTGTTGGGGCTTCAGAGTTTGGTCTTTACTTTTCGTTGTTTAATTTTTCACTACTTTTTTATGTTGTATTAGATTTTGGAATAGCCAATTTTAATAATCGTAATATTTCACAAAATCGTACTATCCTCGGGAAATATTTCTCGAATATTGTTGTTGTTAAGTTTATTTTGGCAGTAATATATACTATCCTATCCTTGATTATTGCAATAATTATTGGCTATGATGAGCGACAATTAACATTATTAAGTTTTTTACTGTTCAATCAGTTTTTACTTACGTTTATTTTGTATTTACGGTCTAATATTGCAGGACTACATCTCTTTAAGTTAGATAGTTGTATTTCTGTATTGGATAGATTGATAATGATTATTATTTGTGGTGTACTTTTATGGGGCGATGTGATAGGACAAAATTTTAAAATAGAGTGGTTTATTTTATCTCAAACTTGTGCATATTTAATTACAGCACTTATCGCATTTATTATTGTACTGAAAAAAGCTAAGTTTTTTAGAATTAGGTTTAATTACAAGTTTTTTCTAATAATATTAAAGCAGAGTTATCCATACGCGCTTCTAGCTTTACTCATGGCTTTTTATAATAGAATAGATTCTGTCATGCTAGAAAGAATGCTCCCAGATGGCAAACAGCAAGCAGGGATTTATGCTCAAGCATATAGAATAGTTGAGGCTCTTTCAATGTTTGCATATCTTTTTTCTGTTTTGTTATTACCAATGTTTGCAAGAATGATAAAAAAGAAAGAAAATGTGGAAAATTTCTCAAAATTCTCGTTCTTACTAATAATAATACCTGCAATTATTATGGCAAACATTTGCATTTTTTACAGCAAAGATATTATGGAGTTAATGTATTGGGAGTACTCATCGCAAAGTGCAGAAGCGCTTAGTTTATTAATGATTGGATTTTTAGGAATCTGTGCAACTTATATTTTTGGAACATTACTAACGGC